>NZ_JBEZLR010000074.1:0-48911 GCF_040652275.1 Streptomyces sp. NPDC048275 | reverse complement strand
GACGGCACCGCCCCACCCCGACCAGAGTGATCGTGGTGGGCATCGGACCGTCCAGGCCCGACCGGACACCCGACGGCGTGAAGAAACCCGCCCCCGCCGCCCCCGGCACCGACCCCGCGCTCAGCGCGAGTAACGCATCAACGCCCGCACCATGTGGCACGTGGTGTCCGACGGCGGATGGACACCGATGAGTTCCGCGGTGCTGCGTATCTTCTCGTTGCGGGCCTGATTCGGCACATAGACACCGGAGTCGAGCAGAGCGATCGCGAGGCGCATCGCCTTGAGCCGACGGTTGTGCGTGACGTACCACTCACGCGCACGCCCCGGCGGCAGCGGGCGCTTCTCCACGGGCTCGTACGGCAGGTCCATCAGGACCGCCCTCTTCGACGTGGACTGGGTAGGCAGCGGCTTCAGTGCGGCAGCGGGCACGGGCATCCTCCTGTCGCGGTCAGGGCGCCGTCCGGACCTCCCGGCGACACCCTCGAACACTGCTTCCAGTTTACTGGCTGCCACTGACATCCAGGGAGCCCGAAGTCCCGCCAAACGGCCAGGTGGGAAAGGGAATTGCCATTGCGTCACACCTGGTTCGCGAGGTGCGCGTGGGACAGCCGGAATTCGAACAGCACCGCTCGGGCTCGTACCATGTACGGCATGGAGATCTGGATCAATCCGGCCTGTTCGAAGTGCCGCGGCGCCATCAGCCTGCTCGACGCGGAAGGCGCTGACTACACCGTGCGCCGCTACCTGGAGGACGTACCCACCGAGGACGAGATCCGGGACGTACTGGACCGGCTGGGGCTCGAACCCTGGGACATCACCCGGACCCAGGAGGCCGCCGCCCAGGACCTCGGAGTGAAGTCGTGGGCGCGGGACGGCAGTTCACGGGAACGGTGGATCAAGGCGCTGTCCGAGCATCCGAAGCTCATCCAGCGGCCGATCATCACCGCCGACGACGGGACGGCCGTCGTGGCCCGCACCGAGGAGGCGGTACGGGACGCCTTGTCCCGTTAGACACCCCATGTGACCCAGGTCACTCCAGTGACTCGCGTGAGCCGTTGAGCGACCCCGTTCGGCATCTCGTACATAGCGGCGTACGGATCACATCCGGACGCCGACAGAGGCGGCCGGGGACAGGAGGCCCGCATGTCGCGCAGGAGAACTCTCAGCCCCAAGAAGAAGATCGCGCTGCTGGTCAGCGCGGCGGCCGTGGCCGGGGGCGGCGCCTTCGCCATGGCGGCCACGTCCAACGCGGCCCCGGTACAGAACGCGGCCAACTCGACGGTCTGCCAGGGGCTGGCCACCGCGCTCGGCAACAACCAGACGTTCATCGACGGGCAGCGGGCCAACCCCGACGCCCAATCGGACGCCCGGATCGCCAATCGCGAGGCCGTCATCGCACAGATCAAGGTCCAGCAGGAGGCGTCGGGCTGCACGGTCGGGGAGTCGGCTCAGGACTCCCAAGCCACGCAGCCGGCGGCGACCGCACCCGCGCAGCAGACCACCCCGCCCGCGGAAGAGCAGACCACCGCACCCACCCAGGGCGCCGGTGGCGACGGCGCCACCGGCTCGCAGGTCTGCGTCGGCTCGACCGTCACCCTCTCCGGCGAGGGCGGCGCCCCGGCCGCGTCCAGCAACCAGTTCCCGGCCGGAACGACGCTCAAGGTCACCAACCTGGACAACAACAAGTCGACGACCGTGCAGGTCACGTCGGTCTCCGGCAGCTGCGCCCTGTTGAACAACGCGGCGTTCGAGCAGGTACGGGAGCCCGGCAAGTTCCTGATCCGCAGGGCACTGATCGAGAAGGTGGGGTGATCAGCCACTACGACCGCTGAGGATGTCCGCGTGCCGGGCGGCCACCCGGCACGCGCTCGCGGATCCTGCCGCTCGCGGCCACGAGCGGCAGGACCACCGCCTCGGCATCGACAGCTCCCCCACAGCTGCGCGCCCGCAAACCCATCGCATACGAGCCGCCGCACCCGCGGCGGGACGTTGACGGTGCATGGACGCCGACGCGCCCGGGCCCCGGGAGCGGCCCGCCCATAGCGGTCGCGAATCGCTCTCGGCGAGTGAGCCGCAGCACAGAGGCATCAGGTAACACGGGGTTCACATTCGAGCAATGATCGGGAAACCGCCTGTTGACAAGCTGCCGGGCATTACCGCGGCGCCCCAGTGCCGCAGCGCCGCAGCACCCGCAGTGCGCCCAAAGACCCACCCCGAAGGATGTGGCCCGTGACCTTCAAGGCTGAGTACATCTGGATCGACGGCACCGAGCCGACGGCCAAGCTCCGTTCGAAGACGAAGATACTGGCGGACTCAGCCAAGGGTGCCGAGCTGCCGATCTGGGGCTTCGACGGGTCGTCCACGAACCAGGCCGAGGGTCACGCCTCCGACCGCGTACTCAAGCCGGTCGCCACCTACCCGGACCCGATCCGCGGCGGCGACGACGTCCTCGTCATGTGCGAGGTCCTGAACATCGACATGACGCCGCACGAGTCCAACACCCGTGCCGCGCTGGCCGAGGTCGCGGAGAAGTTCGGCGCGCAGGAGTCGATCTTCGGCATCGAGCAGGAGTACACCTTCTTCAAGGGCGCGCGCCCGCTCGGCTTCCCCGAGGGCGGCTTCCCGGCCGCGCAGGGCGGCTACTACTGCGGTGTCGGCTCGGACGAGATCTTCGGCCGTGACGTCGTCGAGGCGCACCTCGAGAACTGCCTCACGGCGGGTCTGGGCATCTCCGGCATCAACGCAGAGGTCATGCCGGGCCAGTGGGAGTTCCAGGTCGGCCCGCTGGCGCCGCTCGAGGTCTCGGACCAGCTGTGGGTGGCCCGCTGGCTGCTCTACCGCACCGCCGAGGACTTCGGCGTCTCCGCGACCCTCGACCCCAAGCCGGTCAAGGGCGACTGGAACGGCGCGGGCGCGCACACCAACTTCTCCACGAAGGCGATGCGCGAGGGTTACGACGCGATCATCACGGCGTGCGAGTCGCTGGGCGAGGGCTCGAAGCCGCTCGACCACGTCAAGAACTACGGCGCCGGCATCGACGACCGCCTGACGGGCCTGCACGAGACCGCCCCGTGGAACGAGTACTCGTACGGCGTCTCCAACCGCGGTGCCTCGGTCCGTATCCCGTGGCAGGTCGAGAAGGACGGCAAGGGCTACATCGAGGACCGCCGCCCGAACGCGAACGTCGACCCGTACGTCGTGACGCGGCTGATCGTCGACACCTGCTGCTCCGCGCTGGAGAAGGCCGGACAGGTCTGATCCCCCGCACTTCGTCGAGAGGGCGCTCACCATCCCGGTGGGCGCCCTCTCCGCTTGTGCGCCGTCAATTTCACCTGATTCTGGCGAGGATGCCCCGGCGTTCACGCCGGGGAGGAATCGCCTCCCGTGGCTGCGACGCGGAGCGTCGCCGCATCTGCACTCGTCGTCGGGCGCGGGGCGCCCGCACGGCTGCCTGGCGGAGCCAGGCAATACGAACAACCGCCCTGCAGGTCACTGGCAGTGGTGATGTCCGGGCATCGGGCGGCCGTGTGTGCGGTGGTCGTACTACGGTCCGGGGTTGTGAAGCTGGTGGTGCAGGTGAAGCTGCTGCCGACGCCTGTGCAGGCGTCGGCACTGGAGGCGACCCTGCGCGCCTGCAACAGGGCCGCCACCCATGCCTCCACCATCGCCTTCGACCGAGACCTGAGGGACCGCAACGGTCTGCAGAAGGAGGTGTACGCGGACCTGAAGGCGACCTTCGGGCTGTCCGCGCAGCCGGCGGTGCGGGCGGTGAAGAAGGTGGTCGACGCCTACGCCACCCTGCGGGCCAACCTGCGCGCCGGGAATCTGGGGCCCTCGACCTCCCGGCGGTATCGCAAGGCGGTCGGTACGCCGATCGCCTTCCGGCCGGAAGCGGCCCAGCCGTTCGACGACCGCTGCCTGTCATGGCAGCACGACGCGCGCACCGTCTCCCTCTGGACGGTGGACGGGCGGATGAAGGGGATCCGCTACACCGGCCACCCCGACCAGCTCAAGACCCTGGTCCAGTACCGGCGCGGCGAGAGCGACCTCATCCGGCGGGGCGGGAAGTGGTTTTTGATCGCGACCTGCGAGATCCCCGACGCCGCAATGTCCGAGCCGGTGGACTGGATCGGGGTGGACCGCGGCATCGCCAACCTTGCGACCACGTCTGACGGGACCAACTACCAGGGCCGCCGCCTGTCGCGCTACCGCAGGTGGCAGGCCCGTAAACGCGGCGAACTGCAGAAGAAGAAGAAGACCCGTTCCGCCCGGCGGCGACTTTCCCGCCGCAAGCGCAGGGAACAGCGCCATGCCACCCACCTGAACCACGTGATCTCCAAAGAGATTGTGTCCGTTGCGCAACGCACCGGTCGCGGAATCGCCGTCGAGGAACTGGACGGGATCCGTGAGCGGGTACGGCTACGCCGCGACCGGCGGGGCACGCTCTCCTCCTGGCCGTTCCACCAGCTCGGACAGCACCTTGCCTACAAGGCCCGCCGGGCCGGGGTGCCGTTCCTGGAAGTGGATGCGGCCTACACCTCGCAGCGCTGCCCGCGCTGCGGGCACACCGGGCGGGCCAACCGGCCCACCCGGGACCATTTCAGCTGTCGTCGGTGCGGCCTCGCCGGGCCCGCCGACGTCGTCGCCGGGGTCAACGTGCGCGACCGCGCACGCTCGGCGTGGGTATTCGTCACCATGCCCGTCCCGCCCCCGGTGTAGCCGGAAGGCGGGAGATGCGACCCCTGACCGTCCCGTCGTAGCGGACAGTCGGGAGCGCGACAAGGTGTGAACAACGCCGAGCCGTACAAGCTCGGCCGTTCACGGCCGAGAAGGTGACGCCAAGAGCGTCCGTCCCGTGAGAACCCGGGAGCGGAGGCTCCTGCCCGGCTCCCGCTTCTGCTTCAATGGGGACATGGCCAGCTTCCAGAAGTACACCGCGACAGGTCGCCCCGACCTCGAGCCCTTCTGGCCTTCCCGTCAGCACCATGACTTCGACCGGGTGTGTTGCCGCGCGATGAACGCGCCGGCCCTCTAAAGCCGTACACCCCCGGCCTTCGGCCAGCGCGCACGACGTACGTCCTCGACCATCGAGACCACGAACTCACGGTCGTCGAGCTCCCCGACGAACTTCTCGCGCGAAAGAGCTGACCTCTCATGGCGAACACTCGTTCCTTCTCCTCCGCCGCGACGGCTCCGTCCACCGGTTCGGCACGGCATCGACTGCGTGCCGTCGACCGGGACGAGGTGGTCGATGTCGCGGACCTCCTGCCGCCGGGCTCCACTTGGCTGCCCGCCCCTGCGCACACCCTGCCCGTGCTGCCGGGCCAGCCGCCGATGATCGGCTATCTGGTCCTCGTACCGGCCGACCAACAGCCCGTGCTGCCGGTCGCCGTGCCGGACCGGCCCGAGCCGATGCCGTCCGCCGCCGACGACAACCCGCTCGTCCGCGTCGACGCCGTGCAGCGCACCGTCGAGGTCGACGGACGGCCGCTCGACCTCACCTACCTGGAGTTCGAACTGCTCGCGCATCTGGTCGCGCACCCGAACCGGGTGCACAGCCGGGACCAGTTGGTCACGACCGTGTGGGGCTACGGGCACGTGGGCGACGGTCGGACCGTCGACGTCCACATCGCGCGACTGCGGCGCAAGCTCGGCGCGCAGCACCGTCAGGCGATCCAGACGGTGCGGCGGGTCGGGTACAAGTACACGCCGCTGACCGGGCGTTGACCGTAACCCACGGACCGTAGATCTCCTGTCAGCAGATTCCCTTTCCGTCCGGCGGGCGGTCCGTGCAGAGTCGCCGGTATGAGGCTTCTGATGCTGGGCGGTACGGAGTTCGTGGGACGCGCGATCGTGGAGGCGGCGCTCGGCCGCGGCTGGGACGTGACCGTCTTCCACCGCGGTCGGCACGAACCCCCTGCCGGGGTGCGGTCATTGCTGGGTGACCGGACCGCCATGGACGGGCTCGCGGCGCTCGCCGAGAGCGACGGCGAGTGGGATGTCGTGGTCGACACCTGGTCGGGGGCGCCGCGGGCCATCCGCGACACGGCGCGGCTGCTGGTCGACCGGGGCGGGCGGTATGTGTACGTGTCGAGCTGTTCCGTGTACGCGTGGGCTCCGCCCGCCGGGTACACCGAGGACGCCCCGCTCGTGGAAGGGGCGTCCGCGGACGCGGAGCGGACCGAATACGCGCGGGACAAGCTGGGCGGCGAGTTGGCCGCCGTCTCCGCCTTCGGCGCGGAACGCGCGTTGCTCGTGCGGTGCGGGCTGATCCTCGGGCCGTACGAGAACATCGGCCGGCTGCCGTGGTGGCTGACCCGGATCGCCCGTGGCGGTCCCGTCCTCGCCCCCGGTCCGCGCGATCTTCCCGTCCAGTACGTCGATGTCCGCGATCTCGCCGAGTGGGTTCTCGGAGCGGTGGAGCGGGAGCTGGGCGGGGCCTACAACCTGGTCGCTCCGCGGGGGCATACGACGATGGGGACGCTGCTCGACGCGTGTGTCCGGGTGACCGGGGGCAGGGCGGAGCTGCGTTGGACCGAGCCCGAGGTGATTCTGGGGGCGGGGATTCAGCCGTGGACGCAGCTGCCGGTGTGGGTGCCTGCGGGGAGTGACATGTATGACGCGCTGTACGGGGCGGATGTCTCCCGGGCGGTGGGGGCCGGGCTTCGATGCCGGACGGTGTCGGAGACGGTCTCCGACACCTGGGGCTGGCTGCGGGGGCTTGGCGGGGTGGCTCCCCGACGCGTCGACCGGCCCGCGGTGGGGCTGGCCCCGGAGGCGGAGGCGAAGCTCCTCCGCACGCGCCCCTGACGGTGCGCCAACCTCACCTCCAACACCGTCGCTTATCAAGATCAGGACGATCACTGACGGTGGTTCAGCGGATACCATTCGATACCACCGAGATGTCACTGAATTTTGTTCAAACCTGAATTCGGAGATCAACTCCCGGGAAAACGTGGGCTTCTGGGCCCATTGTGCCGGAAATGACCTCATGAACTTCTAAGATTTTCCGAGGTTTCTGAACACCCCAGGAGCCCCGTGCGTATGAAATGGAGCCGCTTCACTCCTGTCGGGCGCCTCGCTGCCCCGCAAGGAAGTCAGAGGAGTTCCATGGGACGCAACACACGTAAACGACGTTCGCCGCTGGCCGTTCGCGCCATTGCCGCGTCGGCAGCCCTAGCGATCGGCGGGGGCGGGCTTGTCTGGGCGAATTTCTACGCATCGGCACACGAGACCAACTCGAGCCCGAACACGACGAAGGCCGCCGCCTCTCAGGTAGCCACCATCAGCTGCCCCGATGTCGGTCAGAAGCTCACCAGCGTGCCCAACCAGGCCCGTAAGGAAGTCGACGGCGAACTCGCCACGCTCGACCAGCAGATCACCGACTCGTACCAGCGCCTGGCCACCACGCGGGACGCACAGGCCCGGGACGCCAGTTTCGTCCAGAACGCCGTGCTCGGCCCGCTCAAGAACAACCGTGCGGTGATCATCGACCGGATCCAGCTGGAGATCAGCCGCGTCGGCGGCACCGCACCGGACTCGCTGGACACCCTCGCCACCTGCACCGGCGCCACCACGAACCAGACCAACGCTGGTGGTGGCCAGAACAACGGCGGGCAGAACAATGGCGGTCAGAACAACGGCGGCCAAAACGGCGACGACCAAAACGGCGATGACCAAAACGGCGATGACCAGAACGGCGATGACCAGAACGGCGACGGCGGCGAGGCCACCGCGGCCCCGACCGAGCCCGCCGGCAACGGCGGTCAGGCCGGAAACGGTCCCGTCGCCGCGGACTTCGTCGACATCACGACGGTCCAGGCGAATGTCTCCAAGAAGGCCCGGACCCGTGCCGGTGGCTCGACCGGTACGTTCACGTCCAACTGCGGGCAGAACGAGAACAAGAACTTCAACACCGACAACGTGATCGTGGCGCCCGGTGTCACCAACGGCGCGCACCACCTGCACGACTACGTCGGTAACCAGTCGAACGACGCCTTCGCCAACAACGACACGTTCGCGGCGGCCGACACCAGCTGCCAGAACCAGGGCGACAAGTCGTCGTACTACTGGCCGGTCGTGCGTATCCAGGACGGTACGCAGGACTTCGACCAGAACAACGACGGCGGTGGCAAGGAAGGCAACGTCGGCGCGATCCAGCAGGTCCAGAAGGCTGAGATCAAGTTCGTCGGTAACGCGAAGAGCAAGGTCGTCGCGATGCCGAAGTTCCTGCGGATCATCACCGGTGACGCGAAGACCCTGACCAACGGTCTCGGCAACGCCAACGCCCACTGGAGCTGCACCGGCTTCGAGAACAAGGTGCAGCTGACGGAGCAGTACCCGATCTGCCCCCAGGGCAGCAACGTGGTGCGCAGCTTCGCCTTCCAGAGCTGCTGGGACGGTCAGAACATCGACAGCGCCAACCACCGTACGCATGTGGCCTTCGCCGACGCCCAGGGCAACTGCGCCAACGGCTTCAAGGCGATCCCGCAGCTGACGATGCGCCTGATCTACAACTTCGCCGCCCCGACCCTCGAGAACGGCGCGGTGACCAACGCCTACGCGGTGGACGGCTTCCCGGAGCAGCTGCACAAGGCGAGCACCGACCACGACGACTTCATCAACGTCTTCGACGAGAACGTGATGAACAAGATGGTCAAGTGCATCAACACCGGCAAGAAGTGCCAGTAGGAGCTCTGCTGAAGAGCTAGCACGGCACTGAGAAGGCCGGCGGTGGGATCTCCCACCGCCGGCCTTCGCTTTGCCTCGCGTGCCTTCGCTTTCCCCGGATCCTGCTCGGTCAGCCGCTGTGACCGGAGTGCGTGCTCCCGGTTTCCCCACCACCGCTGCTTCCCGCGTGGTGCGATTTCCCCTCCTCCATGGTCCCGCCGAGTTGGCCACGCAGCGTCGTGACCATCTTCTGGTCGGCGACGGCGACCCACTTGGCGCCGACGAGGTAGTAACCGCCGTAGTCCTTGGCCTCATTGAGCCACTCGCGCTGGCCGCGGTCGGTGGCGAAGGTGGCCAGGATGAACTTGCCGTTGCTGATCTTGCAGACGCCCTGGCGGATCTCGTCGGCGTCCGTCTGGATGTCCGGCTTGCACTTCACCTCGGCCGCCAGATCCTCCAGGCTGCCGGTCGCCGTGGCCGGGACCTCGTCGGCCGTGCCGCCCTCGTCCGCCCCGCCGCAGCCGGTCAGCCCCAACAGCGCCACGGCCGCCACGACCGCAAGGCCGCGGCCGCTCAGCTTCTCGCGTGTCAACCTCATACGTTCCTCCGGTACCTGTCGGCGCCCACGCCGTGGAGAGCCCCGGCGAGGGCCCTGGCCTTCGATACGGCTCCCGCGCGCCCAGCGCTCAATCGACCGGCCAAAACGACCGGCCGAGCCGCACCCGGGCGTGCGAGAGTGGGGCCGTGAACGAAGACTGGGAAGAGCGTACGGCGGCGGCCTGGGCCACGTTCGACGACTACGACGAGACGGAGGCGGCCGCGGCGGAATTCCGCGCGGTCATCGACGGACTGGTCGCCGAGCTGCCCGCGGACAGCCCGCTCGGGCCGTTCGAGCGGGCCTGCGCCTGGGATTCGACGGGCCGCTCGGACCGCGCCGTGCCGCTGTACCAGGAGGCACTGACCCGCGGACTCGACGGCTACCGCGGCCGACGCACCAAGATCCAACTCGCCAGCTCGCTGCGGAACCTCGGGCAGGCCGAGGAGGGCGTCAAGCTCCTCACCCCCGAACTCGACGCCGCGTCCGATGAGTTGGACGATGCCGTACGCGCCT
The DNA here is from genome assembly GCF_040652275.1 of Streptomyces sp. NPDC048275. NCBI lineage: Bacteria > Bacillati > Actinomycetota > Actinomycetes > Kitasatosporales > Streptomycetaceae > Streptomyces > Streptomyces sp. NPDC048275. The sequence goes on along the minus strand of NZ_JBEZLR010000074.1, from coordinate 39,130 downwards.
GCCTCGCGCTCTGCCTGGCCGACCTGGGCCGCGAACGCGAGGGCCTGTCCCTGGTGATCGGCGCCCTCGCTCCCCATCTGCCTCGCTACCAGCGGTCGATGGCACGTTACGCGCGACTGCTCGTGGAGCCCCAGGCGTAACCCCCCGGAGGCAAGTGACCATCCACGGATTCGCTCGTTCTGCTGAACGTGCAGTCACAGGATGTAGCCCCACGCCCCGCACCCCCCTCAGGACCGGTCGTCGACGTCGAGCAGGCCGAGGCCGCGCTCGTCGAGCACTACCCGCGGCTCGTCCGGCTCGCCTATCTGGTGCTGCCGCCGAGCCTCGGCCGCAACCGACGGGTGCTGACCGCGCACGCCCTCACCCAGCGCGCGCTCCCCCGAGGACGTACGTCCACGTCCCCGATCCCGGCCCAGGCCACCGGCCGCGACAGCGACCCGGGCTACGCCCTCGTACGCCTGCACGTCGTGCGTACGGCGCTGGAGGCCGGCCTCCCACTGCGGCGCAGGGCGTGGCCGACCCGCTCCCAGCTGCCGCCGCTGCTGCCCCAGGTGTGGGGTCTGAGGCTCTTCCCGCGCTCCGGCGGCGCCGACGAACTCGCCCTGGACCAGCGGCTTTCCGCGCTCTCCGGCCCCGCCCGCGCCGCGTATGTACTGCGGAGCATGGAGAAGCTCTCCGACGCCGACGTGCACAAGGTGCTGACGGCGGCGGGGGCCGAGGACCCGGGCGCGGCGCTCACGGAGGCCGGTGGTGTCGAGGCGCAGGAATCGCTGCTCCACTCCCCCGAGTTCGACCCCTGTTCGCTGCACGCCCGGCCCACCGACCTGATCCGGCGCAGGCAGCACCTGAAGGCCGCCCTCGCCGCCGGGGCTGCGCTCACCGTCTGCGGTGCGCTGTTCGCGCTGCCCGGCGGCGGCTGGGGACCCGACGGCGCCGCCGCGCCCTCCTCCGCGCGAAACCCGGCCGCCCAAGCCGCCCTGAACCCCGGGAAGCTGACGCGGGTCGCCCCAACGGTCTGGCGGGCGTCCTCGCGCACCGACTTCTCCGTGTGGCCCGCCCGCGGGAACCTCACCCAGGACACCGCGCTGCTGCACCGCGCGCTCTCCGTCTGGGCCCGGCCCGGCAAGTCCGTACAGGTCTCCGCGACACCCGGCACCCAGGAGGGCGCCCCGCCCGGACCGCCGCAGCTGCTGTACGCGGGGGACGTGGACCAGGCGCGCGTGGTGCTGCTGTACGACGGGCTGCGCATCGCCCGGTACGCCGAGCCGCGCGACGGCACCAGCGGCGCGGCGCTCGACTTCGCCCGGGCCGACGGTGCCACCATGGCCGAGGCCGGCGCGGTCCTCCTCAACCGGACCGACGGCAACGTCCGCTATCTGACCGCCCCCTGGGTGACCAAGGCCGCCGAGCGCGATCTGAGGACGCCGACCGCCGGCACGATGGGCCTGGACCGCTCGCCCGACGGTGTCACCGCCCCGCTGGCCAGCCCGGTCCAGCGGACCGGCGACTGCACCTCGTGGAACGTGCTGCAACTGACCGACGCCTCCGGCACCCGCCTGTCGACCGACCTCGGCGAGCTGATCCCGGCGCACCTCACCACGGGCCGTCCCTCCACTCCGCACGAGGCCGCCGGCACGGCCGCGTTGCGGGACTGGGCGCCGTACGCCTGCTCGCTGGCCGCCGTGCGCTCCGAGGGGGTGCGGTCCGTGAACGCCTGGCAGTACGCGCAGCAGCCGCTGCCCGACGCGAGCGGCACGGCCACGTGGGTGTGCACGCGGGCCGACACCTGGCGGGGCGGCGGCACGCGCGTCCTGGCGCAGTTCCACACACCGGACGGGGCGTACGGGGCGATCGCCGCGAAGGCCGAGAACTCGCCCGCGTGCGGCTCACGCGACCCCCACGTGCTGGCGGGCGTGCTGTGGAAGTCGGGCGCGGGGGCCTGGTATCTCCTCGCGGCCGGCAGCAAGGACACGGCGTCGATCAACGCGACGGGCGGAGTCAGCGGATCCGCGCAGGGCACCCTGCTCGCCGTACGGACCGAGCAGGGAGCGCAGGCGGGGCTGAAGGGGAGCCTGACGGACGGGCGGGAGATCACAGGGCTGCGTTAGGGCCTGGGTCCTGGGTCCGGCTAGCTGACGATCGCATCAACAAGTGGGGCGTGGAGCGCTTCACCCCTCACACCTCGGCCGAGGGCAACAGTGCCTTCGAGGTCGAACTGTGCCGCAGCGGACGGACGGTGACCGTCGCCGACTCCACGGTGCTCGCCGCCGTACGCGCGGAACTGCCGAACACCATGTACTCCTGCGCGCAGGGATTCTGCGGGACCTGCCAACAGCGGGTACTGGAAGGGGAGATCGAGCACCGGGACGAGCTCTGACCGATGCGGAGCGTGCCGATTCGATGCTGATCTGTGTATCGCGGGCGCGCGGTGAGCGAATCGTGCTGGACATGTGAACGATCGCGGCCCGGATCGGTCCGTTCCGGATCGGCTGCGATCGGTAAGGTGTTCGCATGACAACCGGGGTACGCCGCAGGATGGGTGTCGAGGAACGGCGGCAGCAGCTGATCGGCGTCGCCCTCGACCTCTTCAGCCGACGCTCGCCCGACGAGGTCTCGATCGACGAGATAGCCTCGGCCGCGGGGATCTCGCGACCGCTGGTCTACCACTACTTTCCCGGCAAACTCAGCCTGTACGAGGCGGCGTTGCGGCGGGCGGCGGACGACCTCGCGAGTCGGTTCGTGGAACCGCGGGAGGGACCGCTCGGGTCACGGCTGCTGCGGGTCATGCGCCGGTTCTTCGACTTCGTGGACGACCACGGGCCCGGTTTCTCGGCGCTGATGCGCGGCGGCCCGGCGGTCGGCTCGTCGACGACCAACGCGCTCGTCGACGCGGTGCGGCAGGCCGCGTACATCCAGATCCTCTCCCATCTGAAGGTCGAGGATCCGCCCGCCCGGCTCGAGTTGGTGATCCGCTCATGGATATCGCTCGTCGAATCGACGGCGCTGATCTGGCTGGACGGGCGGCGGATTCCGCGCGCCGAGCTGGAGGTGCAGCTCGTGCACGACTTCGCGGCGCTGGCGGCGGTGAGCGCCGCGCACGACGAGGAGTTGAGCGCGCTGCTGCGTGAGGCACTCCAGGGCGAGCCGGGCGACGGGCCGTTCACCGACCTCGCCGTCCGGCTGATCTCGCTGGCCTCACCCGCCTAGGACCTGTCCGGTCGATCACGGCGGAGACGCGGGGTGTGGCACGTACATCTGCGGCGTTGTCGTCGGTTGCCGACTCCCCCACTCTCGGCTTCGCTCGAGCGGGGGGACCCCCATCGCGTCGACGCCCTCCTCCGCCTTGCAGCTGCACGCACCACACCCCGCTCACCGGCGTCGGACAGGCGCCGCTGCTTTCCTCCACCGTGATCGACCGGACAGGTCCTAGTTGCAGGGGCTACGCCACGACCTTCCGGTACGACGGGTCGAGATCGCGTACCTCGGCGGACATGTGCAGCGTGAGTCCGTCGACGGGCTCGACGTACTTGCGCAGCAGCTCCAGTACGGCCTCGGTGAGCTTCGCCTTGGTCTCGTCGCTCCGGCCGGCCAGCAGGGCGAGCGAGACGTTCACGATGGCGTGCCTGTCCGCGTCAGCTCCCACCACCTCGTCCTCGGTGCGCAGGACCCGCGTCTTGCACGCCTCGATCCGTGCGGCCGCCGTCTCGACGATCACCGGGTGCAGCGCGAGGGCGAACCCGTTCCAGTCGACGTGGTCGAGCGCCGGGGAACGCTCGACGGTGATGTTCGGCATGCGCACTCCTGTTCCAGGGGTCTTTCGATCACCCTAGCCGCAGCGCTCACCCCTAGCCGTAGCGCTCACCCCAGCCGCAGCGCGAGCAGCGCGATGTCGTCGTCCCGGTCGTGTCCGAAGCGGTCGAGCAGTGTGTCGCAGAGTGCGGCGGTGCCGGGCGGGGCGGCTGCCGCGGCGGTGCGCAGTTGCTCCAGGGATACGGCGAGGTCCGTGCCGCGGGTCTCGATGAGCCCGTCGGTGACCATGAGGAGCCGGTCCGTGCGGGCAAGGGTCAGCTCGACGGGCGGCTGCCGGTCCAGGCCGAGGCCCAGCAGCGGCCCCGCGGCCTTCGCGTACTCGGCGTTGCCCGCGTCGTCGACGAGCAGCGGCGGGAGGTGGCCCGCGTTGGCGATCCACGTATGCCCGGTGTCCGGGTCGACCAGCGCCAGGCAGACGGTGGCGGTGACCTCGGGGTGGTGGTGGCGGAGCATCCGGTCGAGCCGCCGGGCCAGCACGCCGGGGTCGGGGTCCTCGACGCAGTAGGCGCGCAGCGCGTGCCGGAGCTCGACCATGACGGTGGCCGCGTCCAGGGAGTGCCCGACGACGTCGCCGACCGCGGTGAGCACGCCGCGTGAGGTGCGCTGCGCCGCGTAGAAGTCGCCGCCGATCTCGGCCTGCCGCGAGGCCGGCACATAGCGGACCACGACCTCCACGCCCGGCAGCTCCGGCAACGTCTTGGGCAGGAAGCTGTGCTGCAGGGTCAGCGCGACCCGGCGCTCCATCTGGTACCTGCGCAGCGGCTCCGCGGCGAGTGCGGCGGCCTGGGCGAGCCGGGCCACCAGGGTGTGGGTCTCGGGCTCCACCGTCCTGTCGTACGCCGGGGTGGCCAGGCACACCGACGCCGTGCCGTCCGGGGTGCGGGCCAGCACCAGGCGGGCGTCGTCGGGGCGACCCGCCCGGAACAACCCGGCCGGCCACAGCGGGTCGGGGACGACGGTGGCGCGCAGCGCGGTGCGGCCCCCCATGATCCGGGCGATCAGCCGGGCCACGGCCTGGTGCGCGCCCAGGTCCGGCAGCCAGGAGCGGGCACGGCAGCGCGCCGTCCCGCACACCAGCTCGCCCTCCTCGCCGAGGACGAAGACGGCGGCGGGCCCCCCGCTGAGTCGCGCGGTGCCCTCGGCCGCCGCCTCGGCGAGGTCCCGCAGCGAGCCCGCCGTCTGCACGGCCACGATCGTCTCGGAGAGCAGGGTCAGCTGCCGTGCGAGCGCCTCGGCACCCGAGCGCGCCCGCGCCGCGCGCACCGCCGCCCGCACGACCGCCCGGATCTCCTCCGGCTCGGCGGGCACCGTCAGATATGCCTCGCCACCCGCTTCGAGACCCCGGCAACGGTAGGTGGCCCCGGCGGAGGGGGTGGCGGCGTCGGAGAAGTGCACGACCGGCAGGGCCGCCAGGGGCGGCTGCTCCTTGAGCCGGCGGCAGAGTTCGAAGCCGTCCATGTCGGGCAGTCCGACGTCGACCAGCGCCACGTCGGGCAGGGTGCCCGCGCGCATCCGTGCGTCGAGCTCCCGGAGCGCCTCACCGGCGCCCGCCACCGGGACGACCTCGTGCCCGGCGAGGCGCAGTACGGCGGCCATGGCGTAGCGGCCGGCCGCCGTGTCGTCGACCACGAGCACGGTGGAGTCGGTGTCCTTGCCGTTGCCGTCCATGTGAACAGCCCCTCGGGGCACGGGAGGTGGGGCGGGCCCCCGCACTTTCGGGCCCGCCCCACCACGTTAACCCGCTACCGCGCCGACCGGGAGAACACCGCGACGCTGCGGGCCGGAACGGCGAAGGTGCCCGATGTCGCCTCGTACGACGAGGACTTGACGACCGGGTCCGCGCCCGCCGCCTGCACCGGGTGGAGGGCGTACGCCGTCCCGGCCAGGTCGCTCACGGACTGCTTCTGCCGCTCGGGCGTCGCGTTGAAGACTACGACGAGATCGCCGCGGTCGCCGAGCTCCATCGTGATCACTCCGGGCGTCTCGTCCTTCCCGGACAACGGGAAGGAGAGCTCGGACTGCACCTGGTCGGCCGTGGAGAGCGAGAAGACGCTCTCGGTCGTACGGATCCGCTGCAGGTCCTGGTACGCGGCCGAGCTACCCTCGATCTGCTCGCAGCCGACCATTACCGAGCTCAACAGGGGTGTGGCATAGGGCCACTTGGACGCGTTGTCGGCCGCCGGTGGCAGCCCGCGGCCGAAGCCGTTGCCGTCCCGGCAGTCCCAGTGGATGGCGTTGAACCAGTCTCCGCTGTCGTACGAGTTGCGGTCCAGGGACTTGGAGCGCAGCAGGTCGGAACCCGCCTGGGAGAGGGCGGGGCCCTGCGAGAGGGTGGCCGTCGCCATGGCCAGCACCTGCATCCGCGCCCGGTCGTCGGCGCTCGTCGTGGCGGGCAGCTTGTAGGTGAGCGCGTCGAACAGCGACTCGTTGTCGTGCGCGTCGGCGTACGCGAGGGCGTCACCGGGCGCGTCCGCGTAACCGGCCGGCTGTCCGTTGTAGTCGACCTCGGAGCCCTTGACCTCCTTGCCGTCGGTGTCGGTGAAGCGGTAGCGGGCGAGATTGCCGCTGAGGCCGACCTTGATGAGGTCCTGGTAGTGCAGCAGACGGGCCCTCTGCTCGGCCGACGTGCCGTTCTCCGTCGAGGAGTTGGGGTCGGTGTAGAGACCGGAAGCGAAGCCCTGGACGCCCGGGTCCGCGTCGAAGGGGCCGCCACCGCGTACGGCGTCCCGCGCCCGGTCGGAGAAGGTCGCGATCCCGGTGCCCGCCATGTTCTTCTGGGTGGCCTGCACAAAGCGGGCGTCGTCGGCGACCTCGCCGAAGTTCCAGCCCTCGCCGTACAGGATGATCTTCTTCCCGTCGACGCCGTCCTTGGCCAGGGTGAGCGCGTCGAGGGCCTTCCTGACCGCGAGGATGTTGGCCTTGGGGTGGTGCCCCATGAGGTCGAAGCGGAAGCCGTCGACCTTGTACTCCTTGGCCCAGGTGACGATCGAGTCCACCACCAGTTTGCCCATCATGGCGTTCTCGGTCGCCGTGTTGGCGCAGCAGGTGGAGTTGGCGACACTGCCGTCGGCGAGGAGCCGCTGGTAGTAGCCGGGGACGACCTTGTCGAGCACGCTCGTGTCGGCCTGGCCGCTGGCGGCGGTGTGGTTGTAGACCACGTCCATGACGACCCGCAGGCCGTCCTCGTTCAGCGACTTGACCATCTCGCGGAACTCGACCGTACGGTCCGTGCCGTCCGGGTCGGTCGCGTACGAACCCTCCGGAACGGTGTAGTGGTACGGGTCGTAGCCCCAGTTGTAGGCGTCCTTCGCGGCGATCTTCGCCACGCACTCCTGCTGTTTGTCGGAGTCGGCCGGGTAGGAGGCGAGGTCGCAGTCGATGGTCGCCTGGTCGGACTTCTTCTCGGGGATGGTGGCGATGTCGAAGGCGGGCAGCAAGTGCACGTACGACGTACCGGACTTGGCCAGTTCCTGAAGGTGCTTCGAGCCGTCGCTGTCCTTGTCGGTGAAGGCGAGGTACGTGCCCGGGTGCTCGGCCGTGGAGTCCGCCACCGAGAAGTCCCGGACGTGAAGCTCCTGTATCTGGGCGTCCTTCAGCGCCACCGCCTCGGGCTTCTTGAGGGTCGACCAGCCGCTCGGGGCAAGGGACTTGGCGTCCAGGTCGACGACGAGGCTCTGCTGGGAGTCGGCGGTCAGGGCCACCGAGTACGGGTCGGTGACCGTGTTGGTGACGACCTTCTGTACGGTCGGCGCCCACACCTTGACGACGTACCGGTAGGGCTTGTTCGCCCAGGACTTCTTGCCGGTGACGGACCAGACGCCGGTGGTGTCGTCCCGCTTCATCCTGACCGCGGAACCGTCGAGGTCCAGCGAGACGCTCTGCGCGGTGGGCGCCCAGACGGCAAGCGTGGGACGGCCGCCTCGGAAGGTCGGGCCGAGGTCCGCCTTCGTCGCGTCGTACAGATCGTCCAGTACGCCGGCGATCTGAACGCCCGTCGCCGCGAGCACCGCTCCGTTCACGGCGCGCTGCGAGGCGACGATCTGACCGTTCAGCGCTTCACGGACCCTGTCCCGGTCACGCGGGTCGACGGTCCAGGCTGTGTAGTCCTTGAGGTGCGGGAAAGCGGCCTTCTGGGCGTCGGTGAGGGCGGACCTGGACAGGCGGAGCCACTTGGCGTCCCCGGTCAGCGCGCCGTCCTTCACCGCGATCGAGCCGTCGCGCGAGGAGAGCAGCTGCGTGGACACGGCCGCGTCGGAACCGTTCCAGGCGACCGTGTTCCGGTCGATCCAGACCGCCTTGGACGTGGTCAGGTCGAGCGCGGCCGCGCTGCCCGCCGGCTGCGGGAGCAGGTACTTCTCCTGGCCGTTCAACAGCCACACCTCGTGGCCGTTCGCCGAGAGGTCGAGCGACTGGTCGGTGGGGAGGTCCTTCTCGTCGCCCTTGTGGAGGATGTAACTGAGGCTGGTGGCACCCTCGGTGAGCGGCACCTCGTAGACAGCGCCATAGGCGTCAGTCTTCACCGGCTCCAGGGGCTTCGACCAGTCCGTGGGCGTCGCGGCGCCCGTCCAGACGTGCAGTCCCCAGCCGTCGTAGTCGCCATCGGCACGGTGGTAGTGCAGGACCGCCTTCGTCTTGTCCTGCGCCGGGTAATCGGGCTTCTCCGTGAGGACGGTTTCCTTGCCCTGCTCGACCCAGATCTCGCCGGTCTGTGTGACGTCGATGGTGCGGTCGGCGGAGACGTCCTTGTTGCCGTCCTTGTCGATCACCAGATAGCCGACGCTGGAGGCACCCGGCTTCAACTTGACGTACGCGAAGGCCCCGTAGGCGTCGCGGCCGATGAAGTCGTGGCCCTCGGGCCAGGTCGTCGACTCACCGTCGGCGAGGTCGCCCCAGGCGTAGAGTCGCCAGTCGGTGTAGTCGCCGTCGGTGCGCTTGTAGTGGACGATCGCGTAGTCGCGCGAGGACGCCGTCGGGACCTCTTCGGCGGGCGGGGTGCCCGTGACCGAGGTGGCCGTGGTGCTCGATGCGCGTCCGGCCGAATCGATGACAACTGCCTTGTAACGCAAGGCGGTTTTGGCCGGTACGTCCTTGCCGATGGCCTGGGTGACCTTGTACGGGGCGTGGTCGGCCGAGCCGAGCGTCCGCCACTTGGCGTTGCCGACCTGGGCGGCGAAGACGACTCGGTCGAGCTGACCGCCGGCGACGTCGGCGGAGAGCTCGACGGTGCCGGTGGCGCCCGCGTCCGGAGCCTTCAGGGTGAGCGTCGGCTTCGAGGCGGGTGCGCCGAGCTTGCCCGCCGCCTTGAGGACGACCGAGGAACCGGCCGGGACGGTGACGGTGACCTTGTTGTCGGTGCCGCTGGTGACGGTGGCCCGGGTGCCGTAGATCCCGCGGAACGTCATGTCCGCCGAACCCGTGGCGAAGGTCGCCGTCTTCGCCTCGCCGGCGTTGTTCACGGCGACGACGTACTCGGTGCCGGTGGCCGCGTCCGTACGGGAGAAGGCGTAGACACCGGCGCCGTCGGCGGCGTACCGCTCGGTCTGCACACCGTCCGCGAGGGCGGGGTTGTCCTTGCGGAGCTTCGAGAGAGCACTGATCTGCTGGTAGAGCGGTGCACTCGCGTCGTACGCGTCGCTCGCGTGGGTGCGGTCGGTGCCGAGCTCGTCGTCGTCGAGATAGTCGGCGGTCTTGGAGGCGAACATCGTCTGGCGGGCGTCCTTGTCTCCGCCCGCGCCGGTGAAGCCCTGCTCGTCGCCGTAGTAGACGACCGGGTTGCCGCGGCTGAGGAACATCAGCTCGTTGGCGAGCTTGTCCTTCTTCACCAGCTCGGCATCGGTCGCGTTCGGGTTGTCCTGGTTCAGGAAGTACCCGATGCGGCCCATGTCGTGGTTGCCGAGGAAGGTGACCTGCTCGTAGGCGTTGGCCTTGTCGGTCGTGTACTTGTAGTCGTCGCCGAAGACCGAGGCCAGTTTCTGCGCGCTGCCGCCCTGGGAGGCGTACTGGCGGGCCGCTTCCTGGAAGGGGAAGTCGAGCGTGGAGTCGAGACGGCCCTCGGTGACGTACGGCGAAGTGATCGACGTGTCGGCGGAGTACACCTCACCGAACATGAAGAAGTCGTCACGGCCCCGCTTCTTCGCGTACGCGTCGAGAGCGGTGGCCCACTGCGTCCAGAACTCCATGTTCACGTGCTTCACGGTGTCGATCCGGAAGCCGTCGATGTCGAAGTCCCGAACCCACTTCTCGTAGATCTTCTCCATGCCGCTGACGACCTCGGGACGCTCGGTCCACAGGTCGTCGAGGCCGGAGAAGTCGCCGTTCTCGGAGCTTTCCCCGGCGAAGGTGGAGTCGCCACGGTTGTGGTACATCGTCGTGTCGTTGAGCCAGGACGGCACCTTGGTGTTCTGCTTCGCGGCGGTCACGGTCGGCGTGCGCGGGAAGGAGTCGGCGTCGACCTCGGGGAAGTCCTGTGAACCGTCGGCGTAGTCCGCGTCGTCGAAGGGCTCGCCGTCCTTCGTCAGATACGGGAAGGCGCCCTTGGAGAGGTAGCCGTAGGACTTCTCCTCGTAGTCGACGACGTCGGCGGTGTGATTGGTGATGACGTCGAAGAAGACCTTCATGCCCTTGGCGTGGGCCTTGGAGATCAGCCTCTCCAGGTCCTTGTTGGTGCCGAAGTGCGGGTCGACCTGGGTGAAGTCGGTGATCCAGTAGCCGTGGTAGCCGGCCGAGGCGTCGTCGCCGGTGCCCTGTACGGGCTGGTTCTTGAAGATCGGCGCCATCCAGATGGCGGTGGTGCCGAGGCCCTTGATGTAGTCGAGCTTCTTCGTCAGGCCCTTGAGGTCGCCGCCCTGGTAGAAGCCCTTGTCGGTGGGATCGTAGCCGGTCGACAGACGTGAACCGGTCAGGCCGCCCTCGTCGTTGGAGCTGTCGCCGTTGGCGAAGCGGTCCGGGAGGACGAAGTAGAACTGCTCGCGGGTCGCGTCGTTGCGGGCGGCCGTCTTGGCGAGGGCCGCGTCGGACGGGGGCGCGGGCGGGGTCGCGGCGCGAGCCGCGAGGGGCTGGACGAGTGTCGCGGCGAGGGCAGCCACGGCGACGGCCGCGATCCGTCCGCGCCGCGCGGTGTGATGGGGGGTGCGGTGCGCCCAGGGCGCCGACCATCTCGGTATCACAGGCCTGAACTCCTTGCGATTACGGCTCATTCGGGTCCGACCCCACGCCGCGGCTCGGCTTCTTTGCCGGGCGCCGGCGTGACCGTATCGCTTACGCAAGGCTTACAGCAAGAGTCTTGAAACCGATGCAAGAACTTTCACGTACCGCAGCGAAGAGGGCCCGTTCACCAGGGGATCGGTGAACGGGCCCTCTTCTGAGACCACTCAGCAGCTGGACTTGCCCGAGTAGATCGCCAGCGCCGTGTTCGTGCCGAGCGTCGCCGTGAACTGGCCCGAACTGTTCACCGTCACAGTCGTGTTGTTCTGCACGTTGCAGTACGTGCCGGCCGCGAGGGACGTCTGGTAGGTGCGGCTCAGGATGCTCGACTCGTGATTGATGGCGACGTAGCCCTTGGCGCCCCGCCCGAAGGCGATCGCGTCGGCGCCGTTGTCCCACCAGTCGGTCATCGACTCACCGCGGGTCGCGTTGCGGAAGGCGACCATGCGGAGGATCTCCGGCCAGGCGTGCTGGCACTTCCAGCCGTCCTGCCAACAAGCGTTGACCGTACCGCCGTTGGGTGGACCGGCGTCCGTGTCCGACCACTCGTAGGCGGAGTTGATGTCCGGGGCGCCGTAGGGGTAGGCGAGCATGAAGACGTTCGCCAGGGTGTAGTTGGCGCCGTCCTTGTAGTTGAGGGTGGAGCCGTTGCGCTCGGTGTCGTGGTTGTCGACGAAGACGCCGGACACCCCGCTGCTCATGTACCCCCAGCCCTCGCCGTAGTTCTTCAGATAGGCGAGGTTCTCGTTGTTGAAGACACGCTTGAGGTCGTACGCGTAGCGGAACTCCTGCACATCCCCGTTGCCCGTGTACTCGGTGGGCTGTACGGCCTCTCCGCTGCCGTAGATGACCTCCTGCTTCCAGTACACCGATGTGTTGCTCAGCCGGGACTTGATGTTGGCGAGGTCGGCCGCCGGGATGTGCTTGGCCGCGTCGATGCGGAAGCCGTCGACGCCGTAACCGAGGAGGGTGTTCATGTAGCCGGCGATCGTCGCGCGGACGTACTCCTCGCCCGTGTCCAGGTCGGCGAGGCCGACGAGTTCGCAGTTCTGGACGTTGGTGCGGTTGGTGTAGTCGCTGATCGTCGCCGTGCAGTCGTCGAAGTCGTAGGAGGAGTACACGCCGGGGTAGTTGTACTTCGTGTACGACGAGCCTCCGGTGCCGGTACCGCTGCCCGCAGACATGTGGTTGATGACGGTGTCGGCGACGACTTTCACACCGGCCGCGTGGCAGGTGTTGACCATGTTCTGGAAGGCGGTCGCGTCACCGAGCCGACCGGCGATCTTGTAGCTGACGGGCTGATACGAAGTCCACCACTGCGAGCCCTGGATGTGCTCGGCGGGCGGGGAGACCTGGACGTAGCCGTAGCCGGCGGGGCCGAGGGTGTTGGTGCACTCCTTGGCGACGGAGGCGAAACTCCACTCGAACATCACCGCGGTGACGTCCTTGCTGCCGGGCGGGGAGGCGTAGGCCGTGGAGCCGGGGGTCATGACGGCCGCCGCCGCGGCGAGCGCGGTCACGGTGACGGTCGCGACCCGTCCGGCATGCGCGGTGCGGCGCTTCGGTGGCGCCGGCCATTTCGATATCACAGGCGTGAACTCCTTGCGCTTGCGGCTCAGTTCGGACCCCCGCTGCGCCGCGGCCGCGGCTTCGTTGCCGGGCGCCGGCGAGAACGTACCGCCGACGAAAGCTTTACAGCAAGGGTCTTGAAAGGCACAGCAAGAATTTTCACACCGTCTCTTGATGTGCCCTTCTCAACCGACCCACGCTCACCGCTTGTTGTCCGAGGTCGAGCCGAGGCGGTTGTCGAGCACTCCGACCAAGCCAGAGAAGCACGCGCGCACGCTCCACGGCGTCGAGTCCCGGCGAAGGCCGGAGGCGGTTGCGTGAAGCCCAGTCCGCCTCCGGGTAGCAGCGGGAATCAGATCTTTTGTCAACGGCAGAGGGCCCGCCGAAGCGGGCCCTTGTTGAGCGGCGTCGTCAGGCCGTCGTGAACCACACCGTGGTGTCCGCCGGTACCTTCGCCTCGCCGTCCGCCTCGGTGATCTCACCGCTGGCGAGCAGCACGCGGCCGTACGCCGGAATCGTGACCGATTTGGCGCCGGTGTTCGCGACGCAGACGAACTCGCCGCGGCGGAAGGCCAGTACGCCCTCGGGGACGCGCAGCCACTCGACGGAGTCGCCCGCGCCGAGGTCGGGCTGGGAACGGCGGGTGGCCAGCGCCGTGCGGTACAGCTCCAGGGTGGAGCCGGCGACGCCCGTCTGCGCCTCGACGCTCAGCTCGGCCCAGGACGGCGGCTGCGGCAGCCAGCTGCCACCGCTTCCGAAGCCGTACGACGAGCCCTCGCGCGTCCACGGGATCGGCACCCGGCAGCCGTCGCGGAAGCCGTCCTGGCCCGCACCCCGGAAGTAGGCGGGGTCCTGGCGCACCTCGTCCGGCAGGTCCACGACGTCCGGCAGGCCGAGCTCCTCGCCCTGGTAGACGTACGCGGAGCCGGGCAGCGCCAGCATCAGCAGGGTCGCGGCCCGTGCCCGGCGCAGGCCCAGCTCGCGGTCGCCCGCGGTGCGGATCTGGGTGCCGAGCCCGGGCTCGTTGGCGAAGCGCGTGGAGTGCCGGGTCACGTCGTGGTTGGACAGCACCCAGGTGGCGGGGGCATCGACCGGGCGCATGGCGTCCAGCGTGCGGTCGATACAGGAGCGCAGCTCGGCCGCGTCCCAATGAGTGCCCAGGTACTGGAAGTTGAACGCCTGGTGCAGCTCGTCGGGGCGCACGTAGTTGGCGGTGCGCTCGACGGTCGGGGTCCACGCCTCGGCGACGAAGATGCGCTCGCCCGAGTACTCGTCGAGGATCGTGCGCCACTGCCGGTAGACGTCGTGCACGCCGTCCTGGTCGAAGAACGGCATGACATCGTTGCCCAGCAGCTTCAGCTGCTCGTGGGATCCCAGGTCCGGCAGGCCCTCCGCCTTCACCAGTCCGTGCGCCACGTCAATACGGAAGCCGTCGACGCCCATGTCGAGCCAGAACCGCAGGATGGAGCGGAACTCGTCGCCGACGGCCGGGTGTTCCCAGTTGAAGTCGGGCTGCTCGGGCGCGAAGAGATGCAGGTACCACTCACCGTCCGGCACACGCGTCCAGGCGGGGCCGCCGAAGATGGACTCCCAGTCGTTGGGCGGCAGTTCGCCGTTCTCGCCCTTGCCGGGCCGGAAGTGGTAGCGCTCGCGGAGGGGGGAACCCGGCCCCTCCGCGAGGGCACGCTTGAACCACTCGTACTGGTCGGAGGAGTGGTTGGGGACGAGGTCGACGATGATCCGCAGGCCCAGCCCGTGGGCGTCGCGGATCAGGGCGTCGGCGTCCAGCAGATTGCCGAACATGGGGTCGACGGCCCGGTAGTCCGCCACGTCGTAGCCGGCGTCGGCCTGCGGCGAGGCGTAGAAGGGGCTCAGCCACACGGCGTCCACGCCGAGGTCGCGCAGGTACGGAAGTCTGGAACGTACACCCTCCAGGTCGCCCATGCCGTCACCGTTGCTGTCGGCGAAGCTGCGCGGATAGACCTGGTAGATCACCGCGTCGCGCCACCAGTCGCGGTGTACGGCGACGGTGGCGAGGGCGGAGGTCGGGGCCTGGTCGGCGGAGTGCTGGCTCATGGCGTCCTTGATGCGTGCGTAACGGGGTTCGGGTCATGGGCGTATATGTCGGGACAACGGGACGAGGCGGCCGCGGTGACAGCGGGGTCGGATGGTCACCGCGGCCGCCACCCGCGCGACGGCGTCGCGCGGGAGTCTCTGGGCGGGCGTCAGCCCTTGGTGCCGCCCGCGGTGAGGCCGGCCACCAGGTTCTTCTGTACAAGGTAGAAGAACGCGGAGACGGGTATCGCGACCAGCACGGCGGTGGCGGCCATGAGGTTGCGCTGCGCGTCGTGCTCGCTGACGAAGCTCTGCAGGCCGACGGCGAAGGTGTACTTCGTGTCGGACAGCATGAACGTCGAGGCGAAGGCGACCTCGCCGAACGCGGTGATGAAGCTGTAGAAGCCGGCGACCGCCAGGCCCGGCTTGGCGAGCGGCAGGATCAGTCGCGCGAAGGTGCCGAAGGGGCTCAGTCCGTCGACGCGTCCCGCCTCGTCGATCTCGAAGGGGATCGTGTCGAAGTAGCCCTTGAGCAGCCAGGCGCAGTACGGCACTGCGGTCGAGCAGTAGACGAGGATCAGTCCGAAGTAGTTGTCGATGAGCTGGAGTTCCGAAAGGATCTCGTACATCGGCACCATCAGTACGGCGACCGGGAACATCTGGGTGACGAGCAGCACCCACATGAACTTCTTGTAGCCGGGGAAGCGCATGCGGGAGACCGCGTAGCCGGTGGTGGCGGCGACCAGCACACCGATGAAGGTGGTGCCGAGCGACACGACGAGCGTGCTCCACAGCCAGTCGAAGAACTGCGTGTGCTGGAGTACGAACGTGTAGTTGTCGAGCGTCATCTTGCCGAAGATGCGCCCGGGGTGCAGATAGTCGTCCTTGTCCGGGCCGAGGGACAGATAGACCAGCCAGGCGATCGGGAAGAGCGCGACGAGGCTGGCGACGATCAGGATGCCGTGCGAGGTGATCGACCCGGCGAGGCTGTTCTCTCCGCGCCGGCGCGACTTGCGGGGCGGCAGGGCGTCGTCCGTGGGGATCCGTTCCGCCGGAGCGGAGTTCTGAAGTGTGGTGCTCATGGGGACTCCTGCCTCAGTTCGCGAGCTGCTGCTCATTGCGGGCCAGCCAGCGTCGGTAGACGGAGGTGAAGACGATCAGGATGGACAGCAACAGGACGCCGTAGGCGGCCGATTGCGCGTAGTCGCGCGGCTGTTGACCGAAGCCCAGGTAGTAGGCCCAGGTGACGAGGATCTGGGCGTCGGGGGCGGTGTCACCGAAGAGCAGGAAGATGACGGCGAACTGGTTGAAGGTCCAGATGACGCCGAGGAGTACGACGGTGGAGCTGACGGGCCTCAGTCCCGGCAGCGTCACGTGCCTGAAGCGCTGCCAGGCGTTGGCGCCGTCCATCTCCGAGGCCTCGTACAGAGTCGAGTCGATGGACTGCAGACCGCCGAGCAGCGAGACCATCATGAAGGGCACACCGCACCAGGTGTTGACCATGATGGCGGATGTGCGCTGCCAGAAGGAGTCCTCCAGCCACAGCGGCGACGGCAGATGCAGCGCGTCGAGGGCGGAGTTGATGATGCCGGAGTCGGCGAGCATGAAGCGCCAGCCGAAGACGGTGACGAAGGTGGGTACGGCCCATGGCAGGACCAGGATGAGCCGGTAGAAGGTGCGGCCGCGCAGCTTCTGGTTGAGCAGCAGGGCGAGACCGAGACCGATGGCGTAGTGGAGCAGGACGCACAGGGCCGTCCACACGATCGTCCAGATGAAGTGCGACCAGAAGCGGTCGTACGAGGTCGGGCCCCACAGGATGTCGGCGTAGTTGTCCAGGCCGATGAACTTGTAGGTGGCGTCGATGTGGTTGACGCCGATCTGGCGGGCCGAGTTGAGGCTGTTGGCGTCCGTGAACGTCAGGTAGATGCCCCGCACCAGCGGGTAGAGCACCAGCGCGCCGAGCACGAGGACCACCGGAGCGATCATCGCGTACGCGTACCAGTACTTCTGGTACCCGTGCTTGAGACGCTGGAGCGGCCCGGGGCGCGGCCCTCGGTCACCACGGCGCTTACCGGTCGCGCGGTCGATGACGACTGTCATGGTTCGACACCTTCTGGAAGATCAGGGGTTGGGCGCACGCAGGCCGATGGCCGCCGGATCTGTCCCCCCAATTCAGGCAGATCCGGCGGCCACACGGGGTCACTTGCTGAAGTCGGGGACCAGTTTGGCGATCGCGGTCTCCGCGGCGCTCAGGCCCTTGTCCAGCGATTCGTTGCCGGCGGCGACCTTGTTCAGCTCGGTGTCGAGCGGGCCCCACAGCGAGCTGTACTCGGGCAGCGCCGGGCGCGGCTGGGCGTTGGCGAGCACCGTCTGGTAGCCGGCGATGCCCGGGTCGGCCTTGACCTCTGCGGTGTAGGCGTCGTCGCGGGTCGGCAGGGTGGAGTTCTTGAGGGCGATCGTCTCCTGGGAGGCCGCCGAGGTCATGAACTTCAGGAACTTCAGCGACGCTTCCTGGTGGGCCTTGTCCGAGCCCGCGTAGACGGACAGGTTGTGGCCGCCGGTCGGGGCGCCCGCCTTGCCGGTGGAGCCGGCCGGGACGCTGACGATGCCGAGGTTGGCCTTGTCCTTGAAGGCCGAGCCCTTGTAGAAGTTCGTGATCTCCCACGGGCCCTGGATGATCGAGGCGACCTTGCCGCTGACGAACGCCTCCTGGATGTGGGCGTACGCGTCGACGGTGGTGTCGGCCTTGTGCAGGCCGCTGCCGTCGAACAGCCCTTCCCAGGTCTCGTAGCCCTTGACCGCGGCGGCCGAGTTGACGGTGATCTTCTTGGCGTCGGCGTCGACGGTGTCGGTGCCCTCGCCGTAGAGGAAGGACTGCGCGTAGTACGCCTGGGTCGAGCCCCAGTAGCCGTCGACGCCCGTCTTCTTCTTGATCGTGGCGGCGGCGGTCTTGAGCTCGGCCCAGGTGGTGGGGGCCTCGACGCCGGCCTTCTCGAAGATCTCCTTGTTGTAGACGAGCGCGAGCGTGTCGGTGACCAGCGGCACACCGTACGTCTTGCCGTCGTACTTGGCCTGCTCGATCAGGCTGGGCTGGAACTTGCTCTCGTCCGCGAGGGCCTCGGTGCCGTCCAGCGGCAGGAAGTAGCCCTTCTTGGCGAACGCCGGGGTCCAGCCGACCTCGGAGCGCAGGACGTCCGGGGCGCCGCTGGCACCGGCGGCCGTGTCGAACTTGTTCTGCGCCTGGTCGAAGGGGACGTTGACGTACTTGACCTTGACGTCGGGGTTGGCCTTCTCGAAGGACTTGATCAAGGCCTGGTACGTCGGCGCCTCATTGGTGGCGTTGGAGGTGTCCCACCAGGTGATGGTGGTGGGGCCGTCCGACTTGTCGCTGCCGCTGTCACTGCCGCCGCAGGCCGTCGCCGCGAGGGCGATGGACGCCACCAGCGCGGTGGCCGCTATGCCACGCCGCATGAGATCTCCTTGAGGGTGAAAGCCCGAGTGGTTGAGGCAGCGGTCCCGCCCGCTCCCCTTGCCGACTTGCCGACTGCGCCGTTGCGTCCGCCGGGCGACGTGAACGTAACAGCGATGTAAGCGCCACGAAAGACCTTGCAGCAAAAAAGTGCAAGGACTGCCGAGAGTTACGTGTCCGTGACCTCTGTCCAGCGGTCCCAGAACCCTTGCACAAGGCCGCTCAGCAGACATGGGACCCCCTGTGCAAGACTCTGCAAGCTCTTGCCACATCTGCCGGGTACGGGGATCATCGTCCGTCAGCGCCTTGCAGGAGCCACCCCTTCCCGCGGCGCACGCCCGGGACGCCGAGCCGACCACTACACGAGGGAGCGCGATGACGCAGCAGCCCGGAGCGGGCCGTTCAACCGCCCGCACACGGCGTCTGGTTGGTGGGCAAGGTGAGACCCGGCCGGTACAGTCCAATCCTGTGACCACACGGCTTGCCGACATCGCAGCCCAGGCGGGGGTCAGTGAGGCGACTGTCAGCCGCGTCCTGAACGGGAAGCCGGGCGTCGCCGCGACCACCCGCCAGACCGTCCTGGCCGCGCTCGACGTCCTGGGCTACGAGCGCCCCGTACGTCTGCGGCAGCGCAGCGAGGGCCTGGTGGGCCTGATCACGCCGGAGCTGGAGAACCCGATATTTCCCGCCCTTGCGCAGGTCATCGGCCAGGCGCTGACGCGGCAGGGCTACACACCGGTCCTCGCGACCCAGACCCCGGGCGGCTCCACCGAGGACGAGCTGACGGAGATGCTGGTGGACCGGGGCGTCGCCGGCATCATCTTCGTCTCGGGCCTGCACGCCGACACCTCGGCGGACATGCAGCGCTACGAGCAGTTGCGCGCCCAGGGTGTCCCGTTCGTCCTGGTCGACGGTTTCTCGCCGAAGGTACAGGCGCCGTTCATCTCGCCGGACGACCGCGCGGCGATGGCCCTGGCCGTCACGCACCTCGTCTCGCTGGGGCACACCCATATCGGACTCGCCCTGGGTCCCAAGCGGTTCGTGCCCGTGCAGCGCAAGATCGAGGGCTTCGTCCGCACGATGCAGGAACAGTTGGGCCTGGGCCCCGCCGACATCGAGGAACGGCTGGTCCAGCACTCGCTGTACACCCTGGAGGGCGGTCAGGCCGCGGCCACCGCCCTCATGGACCGTGACTGCACGGCGGTCGTCTGCGCGAGCGACATGATGGCCCTGGGCGCGATACGGGCGGCGCGGCAGCGCGGCCTGGACGTTCCGAAGGACATATCGGTCGTGGGCTTCGACGATTCGCCGCTCATCGCCTTCACCGATCCGCCCCTCACGACGATCCGCAAGCCGGTCCCCGCCATGGGGCAGGCCGCGGTACGCACGTTGCTGGAGGAGATCGGCGGAACTCCGGCGCCGCACAGCGAGTTCGTGTTCATGCCGGAGCTGGTGGTGCGCGGTTCGACCGCTTCGGCCCCTGGGGAGCGGAATCGTCCTTGAGGAGGAGCAGATGCGTTCCTCGTAGGACTCCTCCCGGCGTAGAACATGCGACCAGAACCCGACCAAGGGATGATCGGACGGGTACGGCTTTTCTGGCAGACTTTGTGCCTATGGGTGAGACAACCGTGACGACACTGGAAGGCCGAGAGCAGGCCGCTCCACACTCCGTCGCGGAGGAAACCGCGGGGAAAGGACCTTTGCACCGGTTGCGGACCCCGCGTCGCCCCCGCTTCTGGTTCGAGATCCTGCTCATCGCGGTGAGTTACTGGACGTACTCGCTGATCCGGAACGCCGTGCCGGAGCAGAAGCACGAGGCGCTGCGCAACGCCGACTGGATCTGGCGCGTGGAGCACCATCTGGGGATCGCCGTCGAGGAGTCGGTCAACCACGCCGTGAACTCGGTGACATGGCTGATCGTCGGCATGAACTACTACTACGCGACGCTGCACTTCGTGGTGACACTGGGGGTTCTGGTGTGGCTGTACCGCAGCCACCCCGGCCGCTACGCGGCGACCCGTCTCTCCCTCTTCGCCACCACCGTGGTGGCGCTCCTCGGCTACTACTTCTTCCCGCTCGCCCCGCCCCGCCTGATGAACGGCGGCGACTTCGTCGACACGGTGCTGGTCCACCAGACCTGGGGTTCCATGGCCTCCGGCGACCTGAAGCACATGTCGAACCAGTACGCCGCGATGCCGTCGATGCACATCGGCTGGTCCCTGTGGTGCGGCCTGACCATCTTCGCCCTGGCCTCGGCGCCCTGGGCCCGCATCCTCGGCCTCCTCTACCCGACGGCCACCTTGATCGTCATCGTCGCCACGGCCAACCACTTCTGGCTGGACGCGGTCGGCGGCATGCTGTGCCTGGCCTTCGGGTTCACGGTGGCACGGCTCTGGTACGGGGCGCTGCCGTACGCGCTGCCGCGCTGGGTACCGGGGACGCGGGGGGCGCCCTTGTTGCCCGCGCAGGCCTGAGCGACGGGGATGGATCCCGTGGCGGCGGCTAGGGCCTGTCGTTTGGATCAGGTCGCGGGGAATCGACGATGCCTTGTCGGCGCCGGTGAGCGGGGTCTGGTGCGTGCGGCTGCAAGGCGGAGGAGGGCGTCGATGCGGAGCATCGGCAACCGACGACAACGCCGCAGATGCGCGTGCCAGACCCCGCGTCCGCGGCGTGATCCAAACGACAGGCCCTAAGGGTCAATGCGGCCAGGGCCTTTCCGGGCGGCTTCCCGGAGCGCGTCCAGCAGCCCGTCCAGCGCACGCCCGGGCGAGACCGTAGCCCGCACCGCCGCGTAGATGGCCCGCACCGGCTCGGGCGCGCGCACCTTCCGGATGACGACGTCCGGATGCCGTCCCCCCAGTCCGAGCCAAGGGATCAGACTCACCCCGAGCCCCGCCGCCACGAACCCCTGAGCCGTGACGTAGTCCTCGCTCTGCACCACGAAGTCGGGGCTGAACCCGGCGGCCGCACAGGCGTCGAGCTGGGCGGCGAGGCAGGGCCCCGGCCATTCGCTCCCTACCCACGGCTCGGCCGCGAGGTCGGCGAGGTCGAGCATCCGCTTCCCGGCGAGCCGGTGCCCCCTGGGCAGCACGGCCCGGTACGGATCATCGAGCAGATGCACCAGCCGTACGCCCTCGGGACCCGAACCACCCGAACCGCCGGACCGCACCACGAGCGCGAGGTCGGCCCGCCCCTCCTTGACGTCGGGCAGCGGATCCTGCGGATCGATCAGCTTCAGCTCGACCCGTACGCCAGGATGTTCACCGCGAAACCGGGCGATGGCGGGAGCCACCAGCGAGGCCCCGGCCGTGGCGAAGTAGCGCACCGCGAGCCGTCCCGTCCGCCCCGCCCGCAGATCCGCGAGGGCGGTCTCCGCCTCCGCGACCTGCCGCCCGATGACATCCGCGTACTCGGTGAGCAGCAGCCCCGCGGCGGTCGGCCGCACCCCGCGCCCGACCCGCTCCAGCAGCTCGGTCCCCGCCTGCTTCTCCAGTACGGCGATCTGCTGACTGACGGCGGACGGCGTGTACCCCAGATCCGCCGCGGCGGCCGTCACCGACCCGCTGCTCACCACAGCCCTGAGCACCTGCATACGCCGCACATCAAGCATGTAGCTCACCTTAACAGTGCATGCAAAACCTTTCGCTTGTCCTCAAACCAGCTGTCCGGGACCGTAGACGCATGCCGCATCCACTCACCGGCCCCCTCCGCATGGCCGTCCTGGCACTCCTGTGGGGCTCGGGCTTCCTCTGGATCAAACTGGCCCTGAACCACGGCCTGTCCCCCGCGTACATCACGGTCACGCGCTGCGCCCTGGGCACGGCGGTCCTGCTGCTCCTGGCGCGCTCGGCGGGCCAGCGGCTTCCCCGCTCCCGCCGCCTCTGGGGCCACCTCGCCGTCGCGGCCCTCTTCTGCAACGCCATCCCCTTCGTCCTCTTCGCCGTGGGCGAGCAGACGGTCGACTCGGGCATCGCGGGCGTCCTCAACGCGACCACCCCCTTGTGGTCTCTCCTTCTCGGCGCCCTCCTGGGCACGGACCGCGCGTTCCAACCGTTCCGGCTGACCGGCCTGCTCCTGGGGTTCGCCGGCGTCGTGCTGATCTTCGCCCCGTGGCAGCGCGAGGGGTTGGTCGGCCTGGGCTCACTGGCCATCCTGGCCGCCGCGGCGAGCTACGCGATCGCCTTCGCGTACATGGCCCGCCACCTCACCCCCCACGGCGCGCCCCTCGCCCTATCGGCCGCCCAACTCCTCACCGCCACGGCCTGGAGCACGCTGGCCCTCCCCACGGCCGCCCCCAGCCACCCCGACGCCACGGCCCTGCTCGCCGTCGTCGCCCTCGGCGTCCTCGCCACGGGCGTCACCTTCTACCTCAACTACCGCATGATCGCCGACGAGGGCCCCACCAGCGCGGCCACGGTCGGCTATCTGCTCCCCGTCGTATCCGTCGCACTGGGCGCACTGGTACTGGACGAGAGGATCGGCCCCCGGGTGATCGCCGGCATGGCGGTGGTCCTGGCCGGGGTGGCGATGTCCCGCAGAAAGCGGGCAGCGGACACAACCACCCCCAACCCACCCGCACCCGCCCTCCGGCCCTAGGGCCTGTCCGGCGGATCAGGTCGCAGACGCGGGGTCTGGTGCGCCCATCTGCGGCGTTGTCGTCGGTTGCCGACTCCCCCACTCTCGGCTTCGCTCGAGCGGGGGGACCCCCATCGCGTCGTCGCCCTCCTCCGCCTTGCAGCTGGACGCACCAGACCCCGCTCACCTGGGCTATCAGGCGCCGTTGCTTCCCTGCGACCTGATCCGCCGGACAGGCCCTAGGGGCCGTGCCGGTATGTCGCAAGCCCGTCGCTTACGTTCGGATCGAGCAGCGGCTCGCTTGCCCGGCCCACGTCTGATCCGGCGGCGACGGGCTCGACGTACCGGCACGGCCCCGACCCGCCGACCGCACCGCGGACGCCCGGAGGGCTCACGCCCCGTAGAACAACTCCTCCACCAGGGCCCGAGCCCGCCTCGTGGTACGCCGATAGTCATCGAGCATGTCGCCCACGTGTCCCGGCCCGTACCCCAAGTACCGCCCCACAGCGGCCAGTTCACGCCCGGCGGACGGAAACGTGTCCCCCGCCCGCCCCCGCACCAGCATCACCGCGTTGCGCACCCGAGTCGCCAGCACCCACGCCTCGTCGAGGATCGCCGCGTCCTCGCCGGAGACGAGCCCGGCGGCACAGGCCGCGGCGAGCGCCTCCCGCGTCCGCGTCGTCCGCAGCCCCGGCTCCTCCCACCCGTGCCGCAACTGGAACAACTGCACCGTCCACTCCACGTCGGACAGCCCGCCCCGACCCAGCTTGGTGTGCAGTGTCGGATCGGCTCCGCGCGGCATGCGCTCCGACTCCATCCGCGCCTTCAAGCGGCGAATCTCCCGCACCGCGTCCTCGCCCAGCCCCTCCGCCGGATACCGCAACGGATCGATCAGCTCGATGAATCGCCGCCCCAAGTCCTCGTCCCCCGCGACGACTTCGGCCCGCAGCAAGGCCTGCGACTCCCACACCAGCGACCACCGCCGGTAGTACGCCTCATAGGAGTTGAGTGTCCGCACGAGCGGCCCGGTCTTCCCCTCGGGCCGCAGATCCGCGTCGATCAGCAACGGCGGATCCGCACTCGGCACCTGAAGCAGCCGCCGCATCTCCGAAACAACGGTGTTGGCGGCCCGAGACGCCTCCTGCTCGTCCACCCCGTCCCTGGGCTCATGCACGAAGAGCACATCCGCGTCGGACCCGTAACCGAGTTCGTGGCCCCCGAACCGCCCCATCCCGATCACCGCGAACCGGGTGGGCAGCGTGTCCCCCCAGCGGTCCCGCACCACGGCCCGCAACGTGCCCGCGAGCGTCGCCGCGTTGAGGTCGGACACCGCGCCGCCGACCTGGTCCACGAGCGCGCCCTGGTCCGCGACGGCGGGCGTCTCCTCGGTGCCGTAGGAGGCGACGATGTCCGCCGCGGCCGTACGGAACAACTCCCGCCGCCGCACGCCACGCGCGGCCGTGACCGCCTGCTCACCGTTCTCGGCCCGCCCCACCGCGGCGATGATCTCCTGCTCCAGGTGCGCCCGGCTGCGCGGCTCGAGCCCGCCGCCGTCCCCCTCACCGAGCAGCGCCACCGCCTCCGGAGCGCGCATGAGCAGATCGGGAGCGAGCCGCCCGGCGGACAGCACGCGCGCGAGGTTCTCGGCCGCCGCTCCCTCGTCCCGCAGCAGTCGCAGATACCAGGGGGTCTTGCCCAACGCGTCCGAGACCTTGCGGAAGTTGAGCAGCCCCGCGTCGGGGTCGGCCGAGTCGGCGAACCACCCGAGCAGCACCGGCAGCAGTGTCCGCTGGATCGCCGCCTTGCGCGAGACGCCGGACGCCAGCGCCTCCAGGTGCCGCAACGCCGCGGCCGGATCGTGGTAGCCGAGCGCGACAAGCCGCTCCCGGGCCGCGTCGGGGCTCAACCGGGTCTCGCCGGGCGCGAGTTGGGCCACGGCGTCGAGCAGCGGCCGGTAGAAGAGCTTCTCGTGCAGTCGCCGTACGACGGCCGCGTGCCGCTTCCACTCACGGTTCAGTTCGCCGACCGGGTCGGTGCGCAGCCCGAGCGACCGCCCGAGGCGCCGCTGATCGGCGTCGCTCTCCGGCACGAGATGGGTCCGCCGCAGCCGGTAGAGCTGAATGCGATGCTCCATGGTCCGCAGGAACCGGTACGCGTCGTCGAGTTGCACGGCGTCGGCACGCCCCACATACCCGCCGGCGGCCAGCGCGGCCAGCGCGTCCAGGGTCGTACCGCTCCTGAGTGACAGATCGGCCCGCCCGTGCACCAACTGGAGCAGCTGCACGGCGAATTCGACGTCCCGCAGTCCCCCCGGCCCGAGCTTCAGCTCACGCTCGATCTCGGCGACGGGGATGTTCTCCACCACCCTGCGCCGCATCTTCTGCACATCGGCGACGAAGTTCTCCCGCTCGGCGGCGTGCCAGACGAGCGGCGCGAGCGTGTCGACGTACTCCGCGCCGAGTGCGAGGTCCCCGGCCACCGGCCGCGCCTTGAGCAGCGCCTGGAACTCCCAGGTCTTGGCCCACCGCTGGTAGTACGCGAGGTGGCTGCTCAGCGTCCGCACGAGCGGGCCGTTGCGTCCCTCGGGCCGCAGGTTCGCGTCGACGGGCCAGATGCTGCCCTCGACGGTCGTCTCGGAGCAGATCCGCATCATGTGGGAGGCCAGCCGGGTGGCGGCCTGAAGAGCCTTACGCTCGTCAGCCCCGTCCACGGCCTCCCCCACAAAGATCACATCGACGTCGGACACGTAATTCAGCTCATGTCCCCCGCACTTGCCCATCGCGATCACCGCGAGTCGGCACAGCACGGCGTCGTCGGGCGCGGCGGTCCTGGCGATGGCCAGCGCGGCGCGCAGGGTCGCGGTGGCGAGGTCGGCGAGCTCGGCGGCGGTCTGGGCGAGGTCGATGGTGCCGCAGACATCGCGCGCGGCGATGGACAGCAGGCAGCGCCGGTAGGCGACGCGCAGCGAGACGGGGTCGGACGCCTCGGCCAGCCCCCGCTCGAACTCCTCCACCCCGGGGTGCAGGTCCCGCGGCTCGTACGTCACGAGCGCCTGCCAGTCGCGCGGGTGGCGGGCGAGGTGGTCGGCGAGCGCGGCGGAGGCGCCGAGCACCCCGAGCAGCCGGTCGCGCAGCGGCTTCGCCGCGATCAGCGTGTCGAGCAGTTCCCGTCGGTCCGTGTGGCCGTCCTGCGCCTCGACGAGCCGGACCAGTCCGAGCAGCGCCAGATCCGGGTCGGCGGTCGCGCCCAGCGCGTCGAGGAGCACCGGGTCGGACCGTACGGGTGCCAGCTCGGCGCTCTCCAGGAGCCGCTCGGCGGCCGACGAATCGGTGAATCCGTGCCGCAGCAGCCGCGTGAAGGTAGTGCTCCTGCGCCCCGGCACCGCCGTCATCCCGGCCTCCTGTCGGATCAAGGTCCTACGACCTTGAGCGTAACCGGACTGCCTGCGGGAAGCGCCGGGGCAGGGAGCGATGAGTTCCTCCGGTGTACGGGGCCACCGGATCTCGTCCGCGTTGGCGCTCCTCCGGATGAGTCCTATGGTGAGAAGTGGTGCAAAGAGCTTTCGCACGGGGTGTTCCCACGGGGTGTTCGTACGGGGGGTTCGCAAGGGGAAGGGACATGATCATGTCCGAGTCCGCGCGTCACCGTCCGCTTCGGCGGACGCAGGACGATGCCGTAGGCGTCACAGCCACCATCAACCGGGCAGCGAGCGCCGCATCCGCCGCAGGCCGGGCCGCGGCGGAGGCCGTACGGCACCCCCAGGCCATGGTGGACCGGTTCCGGCATCTGCCTCAGGCGCTGCCGCTGGTCCGGCAGGCGGTGACCCCCATCCTGACCGGACGGGTGCGCGACTGGCGTGGGGAGTACGCCTACACGCTGGGTGAGCAGGCGTTCGTCTACGGTTTTCCGTACATCTACAACGCCCGGCTGCGTCACCAGTGGGTGACTCAGGCGCGTGACCCGGCGACGGTGCCGTTCGCCGCGGTCAACCACTTCTGGCACGCGCAGCGGCTGCTGGACGCCTCGTACCGGGACGGCGGATGCCCGAACAACGACACCCTGTACTCGACCGCGTGGGTGGACCTGCGGAGCGAGCCGGTCATCCTCACGCACCCGGACATGGGTGATCGCTACTTCTGCTTCGAGCTGATGGGCATCACCTCCGACAACTTCGACTACATAGGTCAGCGCTCCACGGGATCGCAGGCCGGCCATTTCGCGATCGTCGGTCCGGACTGGAACGGGACGCTTCCCGATGGTGTGCTCCGCGTCGCGACCGCGCCGAGCCCGTGGATCCTGATCCTCGGCAGGACGCTCGTCGACGGCGAGGCCGATGTGCCGAACGTACAGGCGCTCCAAGCCCAGTACCGGCTCACTCCGCTCAGCGTCTTCGGCAAAGACGGCGGGGGACTGGCGCAGCTCCCGGCGAGCCGCGAGGTGCTGACGCCGGTGGAGCCCGCGCAGGATCCACTCGGCCCCTGGAAGACGCTCAACGCCATGCTGGCCGAGAACCCGCCACCGGAGCACCACGCGATCCTGCTCAAGCAGTTCGCCGAGGTCGGCATCGGTCCCGGTCTCGATGTCGAGGCCCAGCCGGAGCAGGTCAAGCAGAACCTCATCCGGGCCGCGGCTGTCGGTATGCCGATGCTCAAGCAGCAGATGCTCAGCGGTGAGTGGGCACATGTGGTGAACGGCTGGCGTTATCCGCCACCGCAGATGGGCCGCTTCGGCGACGACTTCCTCAAGCGCGCTGCCGACCAGTCGCTGGCGGGCATCATGGCCAACGATCCCGACGAGGCGGTCTATCTGCTCAACTACGACGACGCGGACGGGAACAAGCTGTCGTCCGGCCGGTACGAACTGCGCTTCGGCGCGGGCGCGATGCCGCCCGTCGATGCCTTCTGGTCCCTGACCGCGTACGGCGAGGACATGAACCTGATCCCCAACCCGGCCGGCCGCTACTCGGTCGGGGACCGCACGCCCGGGCTCGTCATGGACCCTGACAACGGTCTGACGGTCCATCTGCAGTCCACATCACCGGGAGAGGACCGCGAGTCCAACTGGCTGCCCACGCCCGAAAGCGGCGCCTGGTTCGTGATCCTGCGCATGTACCGGCCGCACCGCGAGGTCGTGGACGCGGTATGGGAATGCCCTCCGCTCACCCGCATCGACTGACGGGTCAAAGACGCCGTAGGGCCGACGGTCGGTCACCGTCGGCCCTACGTGTCGTTTCAGCGAGCGTGTCGTTTCAGCGAGATACCCACCTTGACCTGCGCTTACAGCACCGGCAGGTTCTTCCGCAGCTCGAAGGCCGTCACCTCGGAGCGGTACTCCTCCCACTCCTGGCGCTTGTTGCGCAGGAAGAAGTCGAAGACGTGCTCGCCGAGCGTCTCGGCGACGAGTTCGCTGCGCTCCATGAGGGTGAGGGCCTCGCCCAGGTTCTGGGGCAGGGGCTCGATGCCCATCGCGCGGCGCTCGGCGTCGGAGAGGGCCCAGACGTCGTCGTCGGCGCCCGGCGGAAGCTCGTAGCCCTCTTCGATGCCCTTCAGGCCCGCCGCCAGCAACAGCGCGTACGCCAGGTACGGGTTCGCGCCGGAGTCGAGGGAGCGGACCTCGACCCGCGCCGAGCCGGTCTTGCCGGGCTTGTACATCGGGACGCGGACGAGGGCGGAGCGGTTGTTGTGGCCCCAGCAGATGTACGAGGGGGCCTCGCCGCCGGCGCCCGCGGTGCGCTCCGAGCCGCCCCAGATGCGCTTGTAGGAGTTGACCCACTGGTTGGTGACGGCGGAGATCTCCGCCGCGTGCTTGAGCAGGCCCGCGATGAAGGAGCGGCCGACCTTGGAGAGCTGGTATTCGGAGCCGGACTCGTAGAAGGCGTTCCTGTCGCCCTCGAACAACGACAGGTGCGTGTGCATGCCCGAGCCGGGGTGCTCACTGAACGGCTTCGGCATGAACGTCGCCTGGACGCCCTGCTCCAGCGCCACCTGCTTCATGACCAGGCGGAACGTCATGATGTTGTCCGCCGTGGAGAGCGCGTCGGCGTAGCGGAGGTCGATCTCCTGCTGGCCGGGGGCGCCCTCGTGGTGGGAGAACTCGACCGAGATGCCCATCGACTCCAGCATGGTGATCGCCTGGCGGCGGAAGTCCATGCCGACGTTCTGCGGGGTGTGGTCGAAGTAGCCGGAGTTGTCGGCGGGGGTGGGGCGCGAGCCGTCCAGCGGGCGGTCCTTCAGCAGGAAGAACTCGATCTCCGGGTGGGTGTAGAAGGTGAAGCCCAGGTCGGAGGTCTTCGCCAGGGCGCGCTTGAGCACATAGCGCGGGTCCGCGAAGGACGGGGAGCCGTCCGGCATGAGGATGTCGCAGAACATGCGGGCCGTGCCGGGGGCCTCCGCGCGCCACGGCAGGACCTGGAAGGTCGACGGGTCCGGCTTGGCGATCATGTCGGACTCGTAGACCCGGGCGAAGCCCTCGATGGCGGAGCCGTCGAAGCCGATGCCCTCGTCGAAGGCCTGCTCCAGCTCGGCCGGCGCCACGGCCACGGACTTGAGGAAGCCCAGGACGTCCGTGAACCACAGGCGTACGAACCGGATGTCGCGCTCCTCCAGTGTCCGGAGCACGAACTCCTGCTGCTTGTCCATCTTCCGCTTCCACCCATCCTTGCTGGTCAGGCCGCCTGCTCCCGTCCCGTGGGAGGCGGTCGGGCACCTGAGCATCCCACCACAACAGCATTTCATGCGCATTGCCGACCAAGATCGATCGGCCGACTTCGGCCTGAACGCCTCGCGTACAGCAGGTGTCCCGCCCTGTCGCCCATCTTGCCTGCTCCAGCGCGTATGCGTAACAGGCGACCCCCACGCTCTCCCCTCACCTCTAAATTTGCATCTCAAATGCAAGTTTCACTAGTGTGCGGCGCGGACGAGAGGAGTCCCCGATGCTGTCCGAGCAGTCCGCCGCCACCGTGCGCACCACCCTCCCCGCCGTCGCCGGGGCCATCGACGAGATCAGCGAACGCTTCTACGACGGGCTCTTCGCCGCCCACCCCGAGCTGCTGCGCGACCTCTTCAACCGCGGCAACCAGGCCGACGGCACCCAGCGCCGGGCCCTGGCCGGCTCGATCGCCGCCTTCGCCACGTACCTCGTGAAGGAGCCGGACACCCGCCCCGACGTGATGCTGAACCGCATCGCCCACAAGCACGCCTCGCTGGGCATCGCGCCCGAGCAGTACGCGCTCGTGCACGAGCACCTCTTCGCCGCCATCGCCGAGGTCCTCGGCGACGCGGTCACGCCCGAGGTCGCGGCCGCCTGGGACGAGGTCTACTGGCTGATGGCGAACGCCCTCATCGCCATCGAGAAGCGGCTGTACGCGCACCACGAGGGCGTCGGCGGATGGCGCCCCTGGAAGGTCGTGCGGCGCGTCGAGGAGACCGCGGACGTCGCCGCCTTCGAGCTGCGCCCCGCGAACGACGGGCCGGTGCCGGACTTCCGGGCGGGCCAGTACGTCTCCGTGCGCGTCACCCTCCCGGACGGCGCCCGCCAGATACGCCAGTACAGTCTCGCCGCCGCGCCCGGCTCACCGGTGCGCCGGATCGGCGTCAAGCGGGTCCACGGCACCGCGACTCCCGACGGCGAGGTCTCCAACCACCTGCACGCGCACGTGCACGAGGGCAGCCTCCTGGAGGTCTCCGCCCCGTACGGCGATCTCGTGCTCGAGGCCACGGACGCGCCGCTGCTGCTCGCCTCCGCCGGTATCGGCGTGACCCCGATGATGGCCATGCTGGAGCAGCTCGCCCTCTCCGGGCACCGGGCCCCGGTCACCGTCGTGCACGCCGACCGCTCCCCCGCCGACCACGCTCTGCGCGCCGAGCACCGGACGTACGCCGCGAAGCTCCCGGAGGCGGACGTGCACTTCTGGTACGAGCGGGACGCCACGGAGGCCGACCGCACGGGCCTGGTCGATCTCTCCGAGGTGGCCGTCGCGGCGGGCACGCGCGCGTACCTGTGCGGTCCGCTGCCGTTCATGCGGGCGGTGCGGGCCGGGCTCATCCTGAAAGGCATGGCTCCCGCCGACATCCACTACGAGGTGTTCGGGCCCGACCTCTGGCTCGCGCAGGACTGACGCCGCCCCCTATTTGCCGGCCGGTCTCAGGACCGGGGCCCGCTGGAGATCCCCAGCAGCAGCGGGCCGGTCGGCGCGGCGACCACGTCCTGCACCGTCAGCGGGTCCAGCGACGCGAAGAACGCCTCCTGGGCCCGCCGAAGGGCGCCCCGCAGCCGGCACGCGGAGTTGAGCGGGCAGGGGGTGGGGCCCTCACAGCCGACGACGTCGCCGTCGCCCTCGAAGGCGCGTACGACCGCGCCCACCGACGCCGTACGACCCGGCTCGGTGAGCGCGAGGCCGCCGCCCCGGCCGCGGCGGGCCACCAGCAGACCCATGTGCTGGAGTTCGGCTACGACTTTCGCGGCGTGCGTGTACGGCACGCTCATGTCCGCCGCGACCCGCTTGGTCGTGGGGTCGGTCTCACCCGCGACGGCGAGCCGCATCAGGATGCGCAGGGCCAGGTCGGTGGACTGCAGGAGCCGCATTCCGACAGCATAGATAATGTGCATCTATAGTTCAAATTATCGGAAAGTTCCTCGGGAAGAAGGTCACGCCTTCGGCCATTCCTGTGCCCTCTCTACGAACGTCCCTGTCTCCCCACTACGATCAGCGGACCCGACCGTCCCATTCCCCCATAAGGACTCGCCATGGGTTCCGCCAAGAACACCGGTTCCGCGCAGCGCAAGGCGCGCATAGAAGAGATGCGCAAGGCCGAGCGCGCCCGCGAGCGCCGCAGCCGGATCCTCATGATCACGGCCAGCGCGGTCGTCGTGGTCGGCCTCGTCATCGGCGGCGTCGTCCTGGTCCAGTCGCAGTCGGACGCGAACGACACGGCGAGCGACTCGAAGGGGTCATCGGGGAAGTTCGTCACGGGCGCGGACGGGGTGAAGACGTGGAAGGGCACACTGAGCCAGACCCACGTCACCAAGACGGTGAAGTACCCGATGGAACCCCCGGTCGGCGGTGACCACAACCAGGCGTGGATGAACTGCAACGGCGACGTCTACGACAAGGCGATCAACAACATGAACGCCGTGCACTCGCTGGAGCACGGCGCGGTGTGGGTGACGTACAACAGCAAGGCCTCGGACGCCGACGTGAAGGCGCTCGCGGAGAAGGTCAAGAAGACCCCGTACACCCTGATGAGCCCCGTCCAGGACCAGCAGGATCCGATCATGCTCAGCGCATGGGGCAAGCAGCGCACGGTGACGGGCGCGAGCGACGCCGACGTCGACAAGTTCTTCTCGGAGTTCGTGCAGGGCAAGCAGACGCCCGAGCCGGGCGCCGCCTGCACCAACGGCCTGTCACAGTGAGCCGGATGAAGCAGATGCGACAGGCGGGCTGGATCGCGGGAGCCACGGCGGCGGTGCTCGTCGCCGCCGGGGCGATCACGTACGCGGTCGCCGAGAGCGACGCCCCGGGGACGAAGGCGCCCTCCACCGACTCCGCGGACGCGGGCTTCGCCCGGGACATGGCGGTCCACCACCAGCAGGCCGTCGAGATGTCGTACATCGTGCGCGACCGCACGGACGACGAAGAGGTGCGGCGGCTCGCGTACGACGTCGCACAGACCCAGGCCAACCAGCGCGGCATGCTGCTCGGCTGGCTCGACCTGTGGGAGCTGCCGAAGGTCTCGTCGGACGCGCCCATGACGTGGATGGGCATGGGCGACATGGCGTCCGGCAAGGACGGCGCGCTGATGCCCGGCATGGCGACCGACTCCGAGCTGAAGAAGCTCGCCACGCTGAGCGGCAAGCAGGCCGAGGTCTTCTATCTGCAGTTGATGACCGACCATCACCAGGGCGGCATCCACATGGCCAAGGGCTGTGTGGAGAAGTGCGCGGTCGGGGTGGAGAAGCGGCTCGCGCAGGGCATGGTCAACGCGCAGCAGTCGGAGATCGACCTGATGGCCGACATGCTCAAGGAGCGGGGGGCGAGGGCGCGTTCGTAGGGCCGCGCCAGGTGCTGCCGGGGTGGGTACGCCCGCCGCCGGGTACGTCGAGTCGTATCGCGCGCGTCGCGGTCACTGATCGGTCACTGACAAGCCGGGCCGGTCCGGGGTGTGGGGCGTTCGTACGTGGGGCGCCCCACACCCCATTGTGTCGCTCTGACGATTACACTGGATCCGTGCCTCAACTACGCCTCGCCCTGAATCAGATCGACTCGACCGTCGGCGATCTTGTCGCCAACGCCGAGGCGATCGTCCGTTGGACCCGGCACTCCGCCGAGCAGGGAGCGCATCTGGTGGCGTTCCCCGAGATGGTGCTGACCGGGTATCCCGTCGAGGACCTGGCCCTGCGGCCGTCCTTCGTCGAGGCCTCCCGCGCGGCGCTGCGCGCGCTGGCCGTACGGCTGGCCGACGAGGGCTTCGGGGAGCTGCCGGTGATCGTCGGCTACCTCGACCGGTCCGAGAGCGCCCAGCCGAAGTACGGGCAGCCGGCCGGAACCCCGCGGAACGCCGCCGCTGTGCTGCACGGAGGGCGGGTGGCCCTGCGCTTCGCCAAGCACCACCTTCCGAACTACGGCGTGTTCGACGAGTTCCGGTACTTCGTGCCCGGCGACACCATGCCCATCGTGCGGGTCCACGGGGTCGATGTGGCCCTGGCCATCTGTGAGGACCTTTGGCAGGACGGCGGACGCGTGCCGGCCGCCCGCTCCGCCGGGGCCGGGCTGCTGCTCTCCATCAACGCCTCCCCGTACGAGCGCGAAAAGGACGACACCCGGCTCGAGCTGGTCAGGAAGCGGGCCCAGGAGGCCGGCTGCACCACCGCCTACCTCGCCATGATCGGCGGCCAGGACGAGCTCGTCTTCGACGGGGACTCGATCGTGGTCGACCGGGACGGGGAGGTCGTGGCGCGGGCGCCGCAGTTCGCGGAGGAGTGCGTGGTACTGGACCTCGAGCTGCCGGCCGCGGCCGTGTCGCCGGTGACCGCCCGCGACGAAGTCGCTGATGGAAGCGTTGTGGACGACGGGCTGCGGATCGAGCGGCTGGTGCTGTCGGAGGAGCCGCTGCCCGCGTACGAGCCGGAGCTCGCCGGAGGGTACGCGGAGCGCCTCGACGACGACGAGGAGGTCTACTCGGCGCTGGTCGTAGGCCTGCGGGCGTACGCGGCGAAGAACGGGTTCCGGTCCGTGCTGATCGGACTCTCCGGGGGCATCGACTCGGCGCTGGTCGCCGCCCTCGCGTGCGATGCGCTGGGCGCGCAGAACGTGTACGGCGTCTCGATGCCGTCGAAGTACTCGTCCGACCACTCCAAGGGCGACGCGGCGGAGCTGGCGCGGCGCACGGGGCTCAACTTCCGGACCGTGCCGATCGAGCCGATGTTCGACGCGTATATGTCCTCGCTGGGCCTCACGGGGCTGGCCGAGGAAAACCTCCAGTCCCGTCTGCGCGGCACGACACTGATGGCCATCTCCAACCAGGAGGGGCACATCGTGCTGGCGCCGGGAAACAAGTCCGAGCTGGCGGTGGGGTACTCGACGCTGTACGGGGACTCGGTGGGCGCGTACGGCCCCATCAAGGACGTCTACAAGACGTCGATCTTCCGGCTGGCCGAGTGGCGCAACCGGGCGGCCGTGGAACGCGGCCAGACTCCCCCGATCCCCGAGAACTCCATCTCCAAGCCCCCGAGCGCGGAGCTCCGCCCCGACCAGGTCGACACGGACTCCCTGCCGGACTATCCCGTCCTGGACGCGATCCTCGAACGGTACGTGGACCGGGACGAGGGGGCCGACACGATCGTCGCGGCCGGGTTCGATCGGGAGCTGGTGGTGAAGACGCTGCGGATGGTGGATACGGCGGAGTACAAGCGGCGGCAGTATCCGCCGGGCACCAAGATCTCCGCGAAGGGGTTCGGCAAGGACCGGCGGCTGCCGATCACGAATCGGTGGCGCGAGCACGCATAGCCTCCGGCGGCCGGGGAGGGGTGCGGGGCGGTTCTTCGCCCCCGCCGCCCCTGTCCGGTCCCGCCCCCAGACCCCCGTTCGGCCTGGACGGCCCCGGCGTCGAACGCCGGACGGGCTGAGGATTTCAGCCCGTCCGGCGAGCTCGGGCGAGGTCGTTGCGGGTGACGAGGGTGTCGGGGTGGGTGCCGCCGAGCACCCGCTCACGCAGGGCGAGGGTGGACTCGTACAACGCGATGGCACGCTCCACATCCCCCGCCGCCCGGCAGGCGCCCGCCAGGTTGTTACGGCTGGTCAGGGTGGAGGGGTGGGTGTCACCGAGCACCCGCTCGCGCTGGGCGAGAGTGGACTCGTACAGCGGAATGGCGCGCTCCAGATCCCCCGCCTCCTCATAGGCAATGGCGAGATTGCTGCGGCTGATCAGGGTGGAGGGGTGGGTGTCGCCCAGCACCTGCTCGCGCAGGGCGAGAGTGGACTCGTACAGCGCGATGGCACGCTCCAGATCCCCCGCCGCCCGGTAGGCAAGGGCAAGGCTGTTACGGGTCATCAGGGTGTCGGGGTGGGTGCCGCCCAGCGCCTCCTCGCGATGGGCGACGGTGGCCTCGAACAGGGGAATGGCACGCTTCGCATCCCCCGCCGCCAGGTAAGTGCCGGCCAGGCTGTTACGGCTGATCAGAGTGTCGGGGTGGGTGTCGCCCAGCACCTGCTCGCGCTGGGCGAGGGTGGACTCGTACAGCGGGAGGGCCCTCTTCATATCCCCCGCCGCCTCGTAGGCAATGGCGAGATTGCTGCGGCTGATCAGGGTGGAGGGGTGGGTGTCACCGAGCACCCGCTCACGCTGGGCGAGAGTGGACTCGTACAACGCGATGGCACGCTCCACATGCCCCGCCGCCCGGTAGGCGCCGGCCAGACTGTTACGGATGATCAGGGTGTCAGGGTGGGTGTCGCCCAGCACCTGCTCGGACTGGGTGAGAGTGGACTCGTACAACGCGATGGCACGCTCCACATGCCCCGCCGCCCGGTAGGTGCCGGCCAGGTTGATACGGCTGGTCAACGTACGAGGGTGGGTGTCGCCGAGCACCTGCTCACGCTGGGCGAGAGTGGACTCGTGCAGCGCGATGGCGCGCTCCAGGTCCCCCGCCGCCTTGTAGGCAAGGGCGAGGTTGTTGCGGCTGGTCAGGGTGGAGGGGTGGATGTCGCCCAGCACCCGCTCGCGCTGGGCGAGAGTGGACTCGAACAGCGGAATGGCGCGCTCCAGATCCCCCGCCGTCAGGTAGGCGAGGGCGAGGTTGTTGCGGGTGTTCAGGGTGAAGCGGTGGGTGTCACCGAACTTCCGCTCGCGCTGGGCGAGGGTGGACTCGAACAGCGCGATGGCACGCTCCACATCCCCTGCCTCCTCGTAGGCGCTGGCCAGGCTGTTACGGCTGATCAGAGTGTCCGGGTGGGTGTCACCGAGCACCTGCTCGCGCTGGGCGAGAGTGGACTCGTACAACGCGATGGCACGCTCCAGATCCCCTGCCTCCTCGTAGGCGCCGGCCAGGCTGTTACGGCTGATCAGAGTGTCCGGGTGGGTGTCACCCAGTACCTGCTCGCGCTGGGCGAGAGTGGACTCGTACAACGCGATGGCACGCTCCAGATACCCCGCCGCTCGGTAGGCGCCGGCCAGACTGTTACGGATGATCAGGGTGTCAGGGTGGGTGTCACCCAGCGCCTGCTCGGACTGCGCGAGGACGGCTCTGTGCAGGGGGATGGAGTGGGCATCGCGGCCCTGCCGGAACAGGTATTGGGCGGCAGCGCGGTAAATGCCGACGGCCTGGGTCGAGGCGGGGCGGCTCGGCGATGTGGATTCGGCGAGGGCGAAGACATGGGGGAGCAGGCGTTCCCACCGCGTGTTCGCCTCCGTGGCAGCATCGTCCGCGTCGGGGCCCGCTTGCTTCAGAGCCTGTTCGGCCTCCTGCCGGCCCGGGGCGGCGGTGCTGGGATCAGCGGTGGCGCGGGTGCGCAGCACCATCTGCACCAGGCGGTGCACGGTGATGCCCTGGCGGTCGGCGGTGAAGGCGATCATGTTGTAGGCGTGCAGCACGCCCAGCGCGTCGCCCAGGGCGATCGGGTCGGTGGCCAGCGGGGCGAGGAGGGTCCGGGGGATGTCATCGGGGGCCAGCCATGCGATCGTCTGCAGCAACTTGACGGCCAGCGGGTCACGGGCTTGGACCGCGGTCAGGGTGTGGAGCCAGATGCGGGCGATCGTGCGTTCCGGGTCGGTGCCGTCCGCTGCCCTGTCGAGGACCCGTCCCAGCAACTGCTGGTACACGCCCAGATCGGTGCCTGTCTGGTACAGATAGGCCCCCACCTGCTCCAGCGCCAACGGCAGATACCCGACCTCCGCGGCCAGATCATCGGCCTGACGGCGCTGTTCCGGGGTGGGTGACTGTCCCTGTCCGAGGGCGAGTGTGCACAGCAGGTCCGCGGACGCGTCCGGGTCCATCAGACCCAAGGCCATGGTCGGGGCGATGGTGTGCCAGCCGGTTGCCTTGCGGCTGGTGGCCAGGTGATGGCCGTCCGCCAGGGCGCCGAGGTAGTGGCGCAGGTCCGTCGGGTCCTCGACGTTGTCGAAGACCAGCAGCCAGCCCGGATGCCATTGCAGCCAGACGATCGCCCAGGCCGCACGCTCCTCCACGCCCACCGCTCCCGCCCATTGCGGGCACAGCCTCACTGCCAGCGCGGCCAGACTCGTGACGATCTGTTCGGTGGACTCAGCAGCGATCCACCACACCAGCGTGTAGTCCCGCCGGTACTCATGGGCATAGTGCAGCGCGAGAGAGCTCTTCCCGATCCCGCCCAGCCCGTGGATCGCCCGCGTCCGGGACGGGGCTTGAGTCACCGCGGCCTCACCCTCCCGGGCCAGCAACCCCCGCAGCCGCTTCAGTTCCTGGTCCCGGCCCACGAACACCCCGGACGCCGATCCCGGCAGATTCGCCGCCCCCGGCGGCGCGCTCACCTCCCGCGCCCAGCGCACCGCCTCCGGCGGCAGCATCACCACCCGGGCGCCATCACCGGTGATCGCTACCCCGATGCTGCCGGCAGCGACCGATCGCGGGCCCGAGGCCTGTGGCCCACTCGGCGTGGCCGGGTGATCACTGCTCACGGCCTGAGCGTGGCGTTGTCACCGGTGATCGCAGTACCGATCGTCCGGGCGGCGATGGACCGCTCACCCGACGCGGTCACCGTCACCGGCCCACCGGCCGCGGGCAGCAACTCGGCCAGTTCCCGCAGCAGCTCGGCGTCCTCGCGTACCGCACGCTTGATCTGCTGCCGCAGTGCTGCAGCCGCGTCCTCATCGCCGGTCTCCTCGGCCGCGTCCTGGACAGCCGCCTCCAGCTCGGCGCGCCCCTGCTCGTCCCGACGACGCCACACCGCCTGGAGCATCCGGCGCCCGACGTTCGCGGTCGCCTCCACCGCGGCGTTCTCGGAACGGGTCAACACCCCTGCGCCATAGGCCCCCAGGGCTGCTGTCAGATACGGGCCCGCCTGCCCCACAAATTGAACGATCTCCGCACTCATCCTCAAACCCCCTGGCCCGCGGCCCTACTTGTACCGCAAATCCAGCGTAGGGAAACGACACTCCTTGCAGGCCAAAAATGCCAGAAGCAGCCCGCGCGCTCATCCGGATCGATGCACGGTGGGCCGCCCGTCCGGCGAGGGAGCCGGGCCGCTCAGGCAGGGATGTACCAGAGGGGGGCCGCGTACTGGGCCGGGCGGCTGCTGAGCAGGAGCGCTCTCAGGTCCCAGCGCTGCCTGCCGTTGAGGCCGAGGGCCTCGGTGAGGCTGCGGAATGTCGTGTGGGTGACTCCGCGGCCGCGGGCTTCCGCCTCGAACCGGTCGAGTTGGCGCAGCGTGCCTTCCGGGTCGAGCCGCTGTTCCGGCTGGGTGCTGAGCCGACTGGCCCTTGTGCGCTCGTTGTCGATCTCCGAGTAGCCGCAGATTTCGCGGCTGTGCGCTTCCGCCTCCGCGAGGGTCTCCGTGGCGAGGAGGGCGCGGGCGAGCTCGTTGCGGTTGAGCGCCTCGTCCAGGTCCGCCTCGTGGACGGTGGGGCCGTCGTCGGTGAGCGGTACCGGGAGGCCTGCGTCCCGGACTTCACCCGTTTCTTGCGAGGATGCCCCGGCGTTCACGCCGGGGAGGAATCACATCCGGGCGCTGCGACGCGGAGCGTCGCCGTATCCGGTTCCTGGCGCGGAGCGCCCGCACAGCTGCCCGACAGAGCCGGGGTAACGCGAACGCGTGTACCCGTGATCGCCGGTTGGAGTGACGGCCGCGCGATCGGGGCACGGGTGTACGGCGGTCGCGCATACGGTCTCATCGGAGGGCTCGGGGGTGCCGCGGTATTCCGGCCGGAACCGTGAGGGGGAGCAATGGCGAAGGCGAGGGCGGCTGCGGAGGCCGGGCAGGCC
>NZ_JBEZLR010000073.1:0-49603 GCF_040652275.1 Streptomyces sp. NPDC048275 | reverse complement strand
CGGTGAGCGGGGTCTGGTGCGTGCGGCTGCAAGGCGGAGGAGGGCGTCGATGCGGAGCATCGGCAACCGACGACAACGCCGCAGATGCGCGTGCCGGACCCCGCGTCCGCGGCGTGATCCACGACAGGCCCTAGCCCGGCCGGGCGCTCGGTGGCGACCGAGGCGCCCGGCCGACGTCCCTGGTCACCCCATATGTCGCGGCGCGCATCAGGGTTGTGTCAAAGAGGGCTGTCGACCGACCCGCTGCCCGATATGTCGAGATTGTTGGCCGTAAGGTCGACGCTGAGTACAAAGCGGTGACGGGAAGACAATAGGACCATGGGACGCGGCAAGCTTCGGATCTACCTGGGCGCGGCGCCGGGCGTCGGCAAGACGTACGCCATGCTGTCCGAGGCGCACCGCCGTATGGAGCGGGGCACCGACTGCGTGGTCGCCTTCGTGGAGCACCACAACCGGCCGCGCACCGAGGTGATGCTGCACGGTCTGGAGCAGATCCCCCGCAGGGACCTGGAGTACCGGGGCGGCGCCTTCACCGAGATGGACGTCGACGCCGTGCTGGAGCGTGCCCCGGCCGTCGCCCTGGTGGACGAACTCGCGCACACCAATGTCCCCGGTTCGCGCAACGCCAAGCGCTGGCAGGACGTGGAGGAGCTGCTCGCCGCCGGGATCGATGTCGTCTCGACCGTCAACATCCAGCACTTGGAGTCGCTGGGGGATGTGGTCGAGTCGATCACGGGCGTACGGCAGCGGGAGACGGTGCCGGACGAGGTCGTACGGCGGGCGGACCAGATAGAGCTGGTCGACATGTCGCCGCAGGCGCTGCGCCGCCGGATGGCGCACGGCAACATCTACAAGTCGGACAAGGTCGACGCGGCGCTGTCCAACTACTTCCGTCCCGGCAACCTCACCGCGCTGCGCGAGCTGGCGCTGCTGTGGGTCGCGGACCGGGTCGACGAGTATCTGACCGAGTACCGCAGCGAGCACCGGGTCTCGAAGATCTGGGGTTCGCGGGAGCGGATCGTCGTCGGACTGACCGGTGGTCCGGAGGGGCGCACGCTGATACGTCGTGCCGCGCGGCTTGCGGAGAAGGGCGCGGGCGGCGAGGTGATGGCCGTCTACATCGCCCGCAGCGACGGCCTGAGCTCGGCCTCACCCAAGGAACTCGCCGTCCAGCGCACCCTGGTCGAGGATCTCGGCGGCACCTTCCACCACGTCATCGGCGAAGACGTCCCCTCGGCGCTGCTCGACTTCGCGCGTGGTGTCAACGCCACGCAGATCGTCCTCGGCTCCTCGCGCCGCAAGACCTGGCAGTACATCTTCGGACCGGGCGTCGGCACCACCGTCGCCCGCGAGTCAGGTCCCGACCTCGACGTCCACATCGTCACCCACGAAGAGGTCGCCAAGGGGCGGGGCCTGCCGGTCGCGCGGGGTGCGCGGCTGGGCCGGTCCCGGATCATCTGGGGCTGGCTGGTCGGCGTGGCAGGCCCGATCGTCCTGGCACTGCTGCTGAACACCGTCGATCTCGGTCTCGCCAACGACATGCTGCTGTTCCTGGCGGTGACGGTGGCGGCGGCGCTGCTCGGCGGGCTCTACCCGGCGCTGGCCTCGGCCGCGTTCGGCTCACTGCTGCTCAACTACTACTACACGCCGCCACTGCACCGGCTGACGATCGCCGACCCGAAGAACATCGTCGCCATCGCGATCTTCGTCGGCGTCGCCGTCTCCGTGGCCTCGGTGGTGGACCTGGCGGCCCGCCGCACCCACCAGGCGGCCCGGCTGCGCGCCGAGTCGGAGATCCTCTCCTTCCTCGCGGGCAGTGTGCTGCGCGGCGACACCAGTCTGGAGGCCCTGCTGGAGCGGGTCCGGGAGACGTTCGCGATGGAGTCGGTGGCGCTGCTGGAGCGGGAGAGCGACGTCGACCCGTGGACCTGCGCGGGCAGCGTCGGACCGCAGCCGTCCGTCCGCCCCGAGGATGCCGACGTCGACATGCCGGTCGGCGACAACATGGCGCTCGCCCTGTCCGGCCGGGTGCTGCCCGCCTCCGACCGCCGGGTCCTGGCCGCGTTCGCCGCCCAGGCCGCGGTGGTCCTGGACCGTCAGCGGCTCCAGCTCGAGGCCGACCAGGCAAAGGAGCTGGCCGAGGGCAACCGCATCCGTACGGCGCTGCTGGCCGCTGTCAGCCACGATCTGCGTACCCCGCTGGCCGGCATCAAGGCGTCGGTGTCCTCGCTGCGTTCGGACGACGTGGAGTGGTCGCAGGAGGACCAGGCGGAGCTCCTGAAGGCGATCGAGGAGGGCGCCGACCGCCTCGACCACCTGGTGGGCAACCTTCTGGACATGTCTCGCCTGCAGACCGGCACGGTCACCCCGCTGATCCGCGAGATCGACCTCGACGAGGTGGTCCCGATGGCGCTCGGCGGCGTACCCGAGGACAGCGTCGAGCTGGACATCCCGGAAAGTCTGCCGATGGTCGCCGTCGACGCCGGGCTGCTGGAGCGCTCGGTCGCCAACCTCGTCGAGAACGCCGTCAAGTACAGCCGCGTCGACGACCGTGTGCTGGTGTCGGCGAGCGCCATGGCCGACCGGGTGGAGGTGCGGGTCGTGGACCGCGGCCCGGGTGTCCCGGACGAGGCCAAGGAGCGTATCTTCGCGCCCTTCCAGCGATACGGTGACGCTCCGCGCGGTGCCGGTGTGGGCCTCGGTCTCGCGGTCGCCCGCGGCTTCGCCGAGACCATGGGCGGCACCCTCAACGCCGAGGACACCCCCGGCGGCGGACTCACCATGGTCCTCACGGTCCGGGCGGTGGACGGCCGGCCCGAACTGGCCACGACAGCAGACCTGGCCACGGCAACAGCAGAAAGGCAGGCTTCATGACCAGGGTCCTCGTGGTCGACGACGAACCGCAGATCACCCGAGCCCTCGTGATCAATCTGAAGGCACGCAAGTACGAGGTCGACGCGGCCCCCGACGGAGCCACCGCGCTTCAGCTCGCCGCCGCCCGGCATCCCGACGTAGTCGTCCTCGACCTCGGGCTGCCCGACATGGACGGCGTCGAGGTGATCAAGGGGCTGCGCGGCTGGACCCGGGTGCCGATCCTGGTGCTCTCCGCCCGGCACTCCTCCGACGAGAAGGTCGAGGCGCTCGACGCAGGCGCCGACGACTACGTCACCAAGCCCTTCGGGATGGACGAGCTGCTGGCCCGGCTGCGCGCCGCCGTCCGCCGCGCGGAGCCCACTCGGGAGGGCGAGGACGATGTCGTCGTGGACACCGAGGACTTCACCGTCGACCTGGCGGCCAAGAAGGTCCACCGCGCCGGACGCGATGTCCGCCTGACCCCCACGGAGTGGCACCTCCTGGAGGTCCTGGTCCGCAACACGGGGCGCCTGGTCAGCCAGAAGCAGCTGCTCCAGGAAGTGTGGGGGCCGTCGTACGGCACGGAGACGAACTACCTGAGGGTTTACATGGCGCAGCTGCGCCGCAAGCTGGAGGTGGACCCCTCACATCCGCGGCACTTCATCACTGAGCCGGGGATGGGGTATCGGTTCGAGAAGTGAGCCGGGGCGTTGGTCGCCGGTTCGAGCGGGGGCGTCGCGGGTACGTTGTTGTCGGCGCACCCCGGTACGCTTTCGGTATGAGTGCTGTTCCTCGTTCCGAAAAACCGGCGGGCCGGTTCCGGCGCATGATGGACCGGCTCTCCTCGTCCCGGGAGGACCTGGAGTCCGAGGAGCTGCGGGAGGACGCCGAGACCGCGGGTTGTACGCGGATAGGCGACTGCCACGACCGACAGATCGTCACGGTTACTGGTACCTTGCGCACGGTCACTCTGCGGCCACGCGCCGGGGTCCCGGCCCTGGAGGCCGAGCTGTTCGACGGCTCGGCGGCACTGGATGTGGTCTGGCTCGGCCGACGTTCCATCGTCGGCATCGAGCCCGGGCGCAAGTTGATTGCATCGGGCCGCATTTCGATGAGCCGGGGCCGTAGGGTGCTGTTCAATCCGAAGTACGAACTCAGACCGCTTGGACGGGAGTAGCCGGTGACGTCGCTCGACAAGCCGACCCAAGACGCCCAGCAGGATGCGAGGGCGGTGACCGAGGCCGCGCTCTTCGAGGCGTTCGGCGGCCTGCGGGGCATGGTCGAGACGGTGCTGCCCGGCCTCCTCTTCGTCACCATCTTCACGATCAACAAGGACCTGCACTGGGCGGCGATCGCCGCCCTCGGGGTGTCCCTGTTGCTCGTCGTGGTGCGCCTCGTGATGCGTGACACCGTCAAGCACGCCTTCAGCGGCGTCTTCGGCGTCGCGTTCGGCGTGGTCTTCGCGATGATGACGGGCAACGCGAAGGACTTCTACCTGCCGGGCATGCTCTACACGCTCGGCCTGGCCATCGCCTATATCGTCACGACCCTCGCGGGCGTCCCCCTGATCGGCCTGATCCTCGGCCCGGTCTTCAAGGAGAACCTCTCCTGGCGCACCCGCAACCCCGGCCGCAAGAAGGCCTACGCGAAGGCCAGCTGGGCCTGGGGCCTGATCCTGCTCGCCAAGTGCGCGATCCTCTTCCCGCTCTACTGGTGGGCCGACACCACTCAACTGGGCTGGGTCCTGATCGCCTTGAAGATCCCGCCCTTCCTGCTCGCCGTCTGGCTCACCTGGGTGTTCCTGGCGAAGGCACCGCACCCCATCGACGTGTTCGCGGAGATGGAGGCCGAGGAGCAGGCCGAGAAGGAGCGCAAGGCCGCCCTCGCGACGGAGGACGCCGAGGCCACGGCCGGGCGTCACCGCCGGGACGCGTAGTTTCCCGTACGACGTTGGGGGCGCCCGGAGATCTCCGGGCGCCCCCAACGTCGTATCCCCTGGAAGAGAATGCGTTGGCCGGGTGTGTGCGCCGGCGTCAGAATCTCCGGCCGAGGGGCCTGATCTCCGGCCGAGGGGCCAGATCCTCGGCCAAGGGGCCTGTTTCGCTGGTGGGGAAGCCTCCGCCGTCGGACTGCCGTCAGCAGTGAAGCCTCCGCGGGACTGCCCGCGGAGGCTTCACTGTCAGGGCTGACAGCGGGGTTCAGCCCGTCGCGTCCTCGCGGCGGACCGAGAGCAGGTCCTCCAGCTGTTCCTCGCGGGCCTGGGCCGCCACGAAGAGGAGTTCGTCGCCCGCCTCCAGGGAGTCCTCCTGGGAGGGGGTGAGGACCCGGGTGCCGCGGATGATCGTCACCAGGGAGGTGTCCTCGGGCCACTCGACGTCGCCCACCTGTGTGCCGGCCAGGGCCGACTCCGGCGGGAGCGTCAGCTCGACCAGGTTCGCGTCGCCGTGGCTGAAGCGGAGCAGCCGGACCAGGTCGCCGACGCTGACGGCCTCCTCGACGAGGGCCGACATCAGGCGCGGGGTGGAGACGGCGACGTCGACGCCC
The DNA here is from genome assembly GCF_040652275.1 of Streptomyces sp. NPDC048275. Lineage (NCBI taxonomy): Bacteria > Bacillati > Actinomycetota > Actinomycetes > Kitasatosporales > Streptomycetaceae > Streptomyces > Streptomyces sp. NPDC048275. Next base: position 44,206 of record NZ_JBEZLR010000073.1, on the reverse strand, counting down.
CAGGCCTCGTTGAACAGCCACTCGTTCTTGGGGTTGTTGACGCGGGCGACGACCCGTGGGACCCCGTACTCGGTCTTCGCGAGCAGCGAGACGACCAGGTTGACCTTGTCGTCACCGGTGGCCGCGATGACCACGTTGCAGCGCTGCAGCGCCGCCTCGTCCAGGGACGTGATTTCGCAGGCGTCGGCGAGCAGCCACTCCGCCTGCGGGACGCGCTCGACCGAGATGGCGGTCGGCGCCTTGTCGACCAGCAGGACCTCGTGCCCGTTCTCCAGCAGTTCGCCCGCGATCGAGCGGCCCACGGCGCCGGCACCGGCAATGGCGACCCTCATCAGTGACCGCCTTCTTCTTCAGGTCCCTCGGCGAACGACGCCTCGACCTTCTCGACGTCGTCCGTGCGCATCATCACGTGCACCAGATCGCCCTCCTGCAGCACGGTCTGCGAGGTGGGCAGCATCGCCTCGCCCAGCCGGGTGAGGAAGGCCACGCGCACGCCGGTCTCGTCCTGAAGGCGGCTGATCTTGTGGCCGACCCAGGCCGAGGAGGCGTGCACCTCGGCGAGCTGCACCCCGCCGGTGGGGTCGCGCCACAGCGGCTCGGCGCCCGAGGGCAGCAGACGCCGCAGCATCTGGTCCGCCGTCCAGCGGACGGTGGCGACGGTCGGGATGCCGAGGCGCTGGTAGACCTCGGCGCGGCGCGGGTCGTAGATGCGGGCCGCGACGTTCTCGATGCCGAACATCTCGCGGGCCACCCGGGCGGCGATGATGTTCGAGTTGTCACCGCTGGAGACGGCGGCGAACGCGCCGGCGTCCTCGATGCCCGCCTCGCGCAGGGTGTCCTGGTCGAAGCCGACTCCGGTGACACGACGGCCGCCGAACCCGGAGCCCAGTCGTCGGAAGGCGGTGGGGTCCTGATCGATCACAGCGACCGTATGCCCCTGTTGCTCCAGGGTCTGGGCGAGAGCGGAACCCACTCTTCCGCAGCCCATGATGACGATGTGCACGACCGTCCTTCCGAATGTAAATGGTTACGGCTCAGGCTGAACAGGGTCTCAGACCGTCGCCCAAGCTACACACACGCGGTCTGCCGGGGGCACCCCTGTGCACGCTCGCCTGCGAGTTCTCGGCGACGGGGTGATCAGCGGCGGCTGATGCTGCGCACGCTCAGAAGAGTCAGGACCGCCAGGCCGACGAGTCCGGCGGCGGCGCCGATGAGCTCCGCGGTCGCATGCATGGAACCTCCAGGACGGTACGGGGTGGACTTTTGTCATATAGGCACGTGGATCTCCACGACTGCGGAATCCGCAGCGGGACCCGTCCCGGATTTCACCCGGAGAGCAGATGGAGAGCAGATGAAGATCGATCGGGGAGCGGACGGGGGGGCGCTCGAGGTGCGTTCGCGGAGGGGGTGTGAGACGGCGGGTGGGCTACCACCCGTTCGAACGCTTACGATCCTGTGCGTGTCCAAACTGACCGACGTGCCCAAACGGATCCTGATCGGGCGCGCACTGCGCAGTGACCGGCTCGGAGAAACGCTCCTGCCGAAGCGCATCGCACTCCCCGTCTTCGCCTCCGACCCGCTCTCCTCCGTGGCCTACGCACCCGGAGAAGTGCTGCTGGTCCTTTCCATCGCGGGCGTGTCGGCCTACCACTTCAGCCCCTGGATCGCGGTCGCGGTCGTCGTACTGATGTTCACGGTCGTGGCGTCGTACCGGCAGAACGTGCACGCGTATCCGAGCGGCGGCGGCGACTACGAGGTGGCGAACACCAACCTCGGTCCCCGGGCCGGCCTCACCGTCGCCAGCGCGCTGCTCGTCGACTACGTCCTCACCGTCGCCGTGTCGATCTCGTCCGGCATCGAGAACCTCGGCTCGGCGATCCCGTTCGTGATCGAACACAAGGTGCTGTGCGCGGTCGCCGTCATCGTGCTCCTCACGCTGATGAACCTGCGCGGGGTGAAGGAGTCCGGGAAGCTCTTCGCGATTCCGACGTACGTCTTCGTGGCGGGCGTCTTCATCATGATCGCGTGGGGCGCCTTCCGCGGGCTCGTCCTCGACGACACCATGAAGGCGCCGACCGCCGACTTCCACATCGAGCCCGAGCACCAGGGTCTCGCGGGCTTCGCGCTCGTCTTCCTGCTGCTGCGCGCCTTCTCCTCGGGCTGTGCGGCGCTCACCGGCGTCGAGGCCATCTCCAACGGCGTCCCCGCCTTCCGCAAGCCCAAGTCGAAGAACGCGGCGACCACGCTCGCGATGATGGGTCTGCTTGCCGTCACCATGTTCTGCGGGATCATCGCGCTGGCCATGGCGACAAACGTCCGGATGGCCGAGAACCCGGCCGCCGACCTGATCCACAACGGCGTGGCGGTCGGCTCCGGCTATGTCCAGAATCCGGTGATCTCGCAGGTCGCCGAGGCGGTCTTCGGCAAGGGCAGCTTCCTGTTCATCGTGCTGGCCGCCGCCACCGCGCTGGTCCTGTTCCTCGCCGCCAACACCGCGTACAACGGTTTCCCGCTGCTCGGCTCGATCCTCGCCCAGGACCGCTACCTCCCGCGCCAGCTGCACACCCGCGGCGACCGCCTGGCCTTCTCGAACGGCATCGTGCTGCTCGCGCTGGCGGCCGCGCTGCTCGTCTGGGTCTACGGCGCCGACTCGACCAAGCTCATCCAGCTCTACATCGTCGGCGTGTTCGTCTCCTTCACGCTCAGCCAGACCGGCATGGTCCGGCACTGGAACCGCCATCTGCGCACGGAGACGGACCAGGCCAAGCGCCGCCACATGGTCCGCTCCCGGGCGATCAACACCTTCGGCGCCTTCTTCACCGGCCTGGTGCTGGTCGTCGTACTCGTCACGAAGTTCACCCACGGCGCGTGGGTCGCGCTGCTCGGCATGGTGATCTTCTACGCGACGATGAGCGCGATCCGTAAGCACTACGACCGGGTCTCCGAGGAGCTCGCCGCCCCCGAGGGCCCGTCCGACGACAGCGTCCGCCCCTCCCGTGTGCACTCCGTCGTACTGATCTCCAAGATCCACCGTCCGACACTGCGCGCGCTCGCCTACGCCAAGCTGATGCGCTCCGACACCCTCGAAGCGCTCAGCGTCAACGTCGACCCGGCCGAGACGAAGGCCCTGCGCGAGGAGTGGGAGCGGCGCGGGATCGACGTACCGCTGAAGGTCCTCGACTCGCCGTACCGCGAGATCACGCGCCCCGTCATCGAGTACGTGAAGGGCCTGCGCCGGGAGTCCCCGCGCGACGCGGTGTCGGTCATCATCCCCGAATACGTGGTCGGCCACTGGTACGAGCACCTGCTGCACAACCAGAGCGCACTGCGGCTCAAGGGCCGACTGCTGTTCACGCCCGGTGTGATGGTGACCTCCGTGCCCTATCAGCTGGTGTCCTCCGAGGCCGCGAAGCAGCGGGCCGGCAGGCGGCAGGACTGGAGCGCGCCGGGTGCGGTGCGCCGTGGACCGGCGGAGGAGCGTCCCAAGGAGCCCAGCGCGAAGAACTGACGACGTCGGTGAGCACGTAGACTGGTGGGCTGTTGTCCGGCCGTTCCCCCTTTCTCATCTGGAGTCACCCCGCCATGCAGGCAGAACCGAAGAAATCGCTGGTGGGGGAGGAATACGAGGTCGAGGTCGGCCCCGTGGCCCATGGGGGGCACTGCATCGCCCGTACGACCGAGGGCCAGGTGCTCTTCGTCCGGCACACCCTGCCCGGCGAGCGCGTCGTGGCGCGTGTGACGGACGGCGACGAGGGCGCGCGCTTCCTGCGGGCCGACGCCGTCGAGATCCTGGACGCGTCGAAGGACCGCGTCGAGGCCCCCTGCCCCTACGCGGGTCCCGGCCGCTGCGGCGGCTGCGACTGGCAGCACGCCAAGCCGGGGGCGCAGCGCCGCCTCAAGGGCGAGGTGATCGCCGAGCAGCTACAACGGCTCGCGGGTCTCACGCCCGAGGAAGCGGGCTGGGACGGCACCGTGATGCCGGCCGAGGGCGACAAGCTGCCGGCGGGTGAGGTGCCGCAGTGGCGCACACGCGTGCAGTACGCGGTGGACGCCGACGGCAACGCCGGTCTGCGCCGTCATCGTTCGCACGAGGTCGAGCCGATCGAGCACTGCATGATCGCGGCACCGGGCGTCAGCGAGCTGGGCATCGAGCAGCGTGACTGGTCCGGCATGGAGTCGATCGAGGCGATCGCGGCGACGGGGTCGCAGGACCGCATGGTGATCCTGGAGCCCAAGCCCGGCGCCCGCCTGCCCCTCGTCGAGCTCGACAAGCCCGTCTCCGTCATGCGTGTCGAGGAGAAGGACGGCGGCATCCACCGCGTCCATGGCCGTGCGTTCGTGCGCGAGCGCGCCGACGGACGTACGCACCGCGTCGGCAGTGGCGGCTTCTGGCAGGTCCACCCGATGGCCGCCGACACCCTGGTCAAGGCCGTCATGCAGGGCCTGCTGCCGCGCAAGGGCGAGATGGCGCTCGACCTGTACTGCGGTGTCGGCCTCTTCGCGGGCGCCCTCGCGGACCGCCTCGGCGACAAGGGCGCGGTGCTCGGTATCGAGTCGGGCAAACGCGCGGTCGAGGACGCCCGGCACAACTGCGCCGACTTCGACCGCGTCCGCATCGAGCAGGGCAAGGTCGAGGCGGTCCTCCCGCGCACCGGCATCACCGAGGTCGACCTGATCGTCCTCGACCCGCCCCGCGCCGGCGCCGGCAAGAAGACGGTCGAACACCTCTCGTCCCTGGGCGCCCGCCGTATCGCCTACGTGGCCTGCGATCCCGCTGCGCTGGCCCGCGATCTGGCGTACTTCCGCGACGGCGGGTACAAGGTGCGGACGCTGCGGGCGTTCGATCTGTTCCCGATGACGCATCATGTGGAGTGCGTTGCCATCCTTGAGCCGGCGGTTAAGGGCTCCTGACCTGCGATTTTCCTCGCGCACATGATGTGCGGTGTGGGGGTTACGGGCGATATCCAGACGCTGGAACGACGCTCATTCGACGCTTTTTCTGGCGGGGTGTCAGGTTGGCGGCCAAGCTGCTGAGGCCGGTTGCGCCTGACGTTCGCTTTTCCGCGTGGTGGGACCTGGTTGCCTCGCGGACGGACGTGTCCAGCCTCGTCAGGAGACGCCGCAACGCTGGGGTCTCATCGCTCTCCTCGGAGATCGTCCAACGGCCCTCCGCATCGAACGGCCAAGCATGCGCGTAGGCGTCGACATCGAGCAGGTCACGCAGAGCTTCGCGACTGGCCGGGGGAGGCGGCGGAGTCCGTAGCGGCGAAGCCGAGCGGGTCGATCCGTGCCGTGTACGCCTCGGTCCACTCAAGCCATTCCACGCCGACCGCCGGAGCCGGCGCCTCATCGGCCCGTGTGCGGGCTGACAGGCAGAAGCCGCGGATCACGGGCACCACGCCCGCAGGCAGGCAGGCAGGCAGACAGGCGAGGGTGAGGACCACGAACTCCCAGCCGTTGCCCAACTGCACGACGATCCGGTCGCCCGCCGCGATACCCAGGTCCAGCAGCCGTACGGCGGCGTCTGCCCGTTCGGCGAGTTCCGCGTGCGTGAAGACGCAGGCCGGCGGTTCAACTCGGTCATCCTCTGAACAAGCGGTTCTTCGGTGAGCAATACGGATTCGGTCGCCGTACAAGTCGAAGAATCCGAAGAAGTCGAAGCACCCAGGAGTACCGATGAACATCCCGCGCCTGAACGACTGGCTCGCCACGCGCCAGCCCCTTGTACTGGGCCTGTTCCGTATGGTCCTGGGTCTGCTGTTCACCACCGAGGGCGCCGCCACGGTCTTCGGGGTGCTGGACCGGAAGGCGAGCCCGGTGGGCGACTGGCCGTTCTGGTACGCCGGAGTGATCGAGCTGGTCTGCGGCGTTCTCGTGCTCCTGGGGATCGCCACGCGCGGGGCGGCGTTCATCAGCTCGGGCATCATGGCCTTCGCCTACTTCACGGAGCACCAGAAGGACGGACTCTTCCCGTTGCAGAACGGCGGACTCGCCCCGGTGCTCTTCTGCTGGGGCTTCCTGCTCCTGGTCTTCGCCGGGCCGGGGGCCCTGTCCCTGACGGGCCTGACCAGGCGGCCGACGGCCTGACCCTCTGGCGCAGGGAGCGCACGGCGCAGAAGAGACGGGACTTGACGGTGCCCAGGGGGACGTCGAGCACCCAGGAGGCTTCCTCGGCCGTCCAGTCGAGGAAGTCCGTCTCGTAGAGCACCTCCCGGTGCACCGGAGAAAGAGACTTCATGGCGTCGGTCACCACCAGGGAGGACAACACGCTTTCGATCTCGTCGAATTCGGAGATCTCCTGGGCGAGTACGTCCGAACCGTCGTGAGCCAGAGGATGATCCGTCTCCTTGCGGCGCCCGTCGATGACCAGGTTGCGGGCGACCGCGAACAGCCAGGGCCGCAGCATCGCGCAGTCGTTGGCCGCAGGCGGTGCGCCCGCACGGCATACCTGCCGGTGAGAGCCAAGGGATGTCGGAGCCGAGCGCGATCACATCCGCCAGGAGCCGCGTGTGCAGCTCCGGCATGTCCGTCACACGGCTGCCCGGGTGCGGGAGGCGAGCTCGGGGAAAGCGTCTTCCCATACGGCGCGCACGGTGCGACCGATGAGGGTGCGCAGCACCGGCTACATCTGGAGGAGCAGATCCTTTTCTCCCGGTACAGCGCGAGGTCCTCGGCGTCCGCTCCCGAGAGGTCTCTCGGCGCGGGTGCGGGATGCTGTGGGCTGGAGGGCAGAGGGCGCTGGTCGGCAGCCTGTTCCGCCCCGAAGAGAGGGATGGACTGTTCGTCTCAAGACGAGCACCCCTGCCGTCCAGGCACATTCATCCGGCCACGGATGCAGTCTCCTGGTCGTCCTCTGCCTCGTTGAACGCCATGCTGGGCGGCGGTTGGCGGAACATCCTGGTGAGGTAGGCGAGATAGATCACGCCCAGACCCAGCCAGATGAAACCGAGGGTGAGCGCCGCGCCGTCCAGGTTGTACAGCAGGTAGAGATCCACAGCCGCGCCGATCGTGGGCGCGACGGCGTACGTCAGCGGATTCGGCCTCTCGCCTTCCCGGCGCATGCGGATGTAGGTGGCGATGACGGCGACATTGACGAAGGTGAAGGCGACGAAAGCGCCGAAGTTGATGAAGGAGGTTGATGTCGCCACGTCGAGGCTCAGCGCGATGAGTCCGATCGCTCCGGTCAGCAGGATGTTGAGGGCGGGAGTGCGGTAGCGGGGGTGGACGCGCGCGAAGAATCTGCGGGGCAGGGAGCCGTCACGGCCCATGGCGAGCAGGAGGCGGGAAGCGCTGGCCTGGGCGGCGATGCCGGAGGCGAACTGGGCCACGACGAGTCCGGCGAGGAAGATCGATGAGAAGAGGTCACCGCCGATGCTTCTGGCGATTTCGAAGGCGGCCGATCCCTCGTTGTCGAATCTGGCGCCAGGGTGGGCGAGCTGGGTGGCGTAGGCGACCGTGACGAAGATGGCGCCACCGATCAGAGCGATCAGCAAAATCGCGCGGGGCATCGTGCGCTTCGGCTCGATGGTCTCTTCCGTAAGAGTGGTGACGGCGTCGAAGCCGAGGAAGGAGTACGCGGCGATGGCGGCGCCGGCCGAGACGCCGGCCAGCGTGGTGGCACTGTTCGCGAAGGGGCTGGTACTCGCCAGGGCTCCGGTGCCGTCGAGGTTGAAGACGTGGCGTAGGGCCAGCGCCACGAAGATCACTATGACCAGGACCTGGAAGATCATCAGCAGGTCGTTGACGCGTTCGGCCGTTTTGATGCCGCGGATGTTCAGTGCTGTGGTGAGGGCGATGAATCCGACGATCCAGACCCAGAGCGGGACGCCGGGGAACTGTGCCTGGAGGTATGCGCCGCCGATGAGCCAGATGACCATGGGGAGGAAGAAGTAGTCGAGCAGGGTCACCCAGCCGACGAGGAAGCCGAGACGCGAGTCGAGGGCCTTGCGCACGTAGGTGTACGAGGAGCCTGCCACCGGATAGGTGGCGGCCATGCGCCCGTAGCTCTGCGCGGTGAACAGCATGGCGAGCAGGGCGAGCAGGTAGGCGGTGGGGACGGTGCCGCCGGTGGTGGTGGCGACCACGCCGAAGGTGCCGAGGACGATCATCGGGGTCATGTAGGCGAGACCGAACAGGACGACGGCTCTGAGCCCGAGGGTACGGGCGAGTGTGGGTGCGGCTTCGTTGCCGTGGGACATGGAGTGCTCCGGGTACTCGAAGGGCAGGGCGGAGTGCCGCAGGGATGCTCAGGCTGTCGGGTGGCCGTGCGGACGCCAGGTCCGCGGGTTGATTTGTCCGCCGTAGAGCGGTAGGTCGATGGGCGCGTCGTCGTGGGTGAACTGATCCCAGATGCGGGTCACGCCTGCGGTGCCGTGCGTCCGGACACGTGTCACGTCGTCCAGGTCGATGACGTCGGTGAGGATGGTGCTGCCGTCCCCCGTGGCTTCGGCGCGGACGCGGCCTTCAGGGTCGACGACAAGGCTGTGGCCGCGGCCCAGGGGGCCGGCGGTGTTGACGCTGACCACATACACCTGGTTGACGATGGCGTTGGCGCGGGCCAGGACGGCTTCCTGGGCCCGGTCGGCGGTGGTGGTCATCACGGGGTTGACGATGACCTCGGCGCCCATCCAGGCGAGGTGGCGGGCGACTTCCGGGAACCAGGCGTCGTAGCAGATAGCGAGGCCGATCCGCCCGGTGCCGGGGATGTCGAACACGACGAATCGATCGCCCGGGTCGTAGGGTTCGCTGGGCCTCCAGGGAAAGATCTTGCGGTACGAGGCCGCCAGCCGGCCCTCGGGCGAGAAGACGACGGCGGTGTTGTACAGCTGCCCCTCGGGGCCGCGTTCGCACACCGTGCCGGGAAGCAGCCACATGCCCAGGTCGCCGGCCAGCTCTCCCAGCGCCTTGACCCGGGGCCCGTCCAGCGGCTCGGCGATCTCCCGCAACTGCTCGTGCGCCTGTGCGCCGAGGCCGTCGACGCCGCAGAGGTGCAACTCGGGGAAGACCGCCATACGGGTATGCGGAAAGCGGGACTGGATGCTCTCCACCTCGGCAGCAAAGTCCCTGAGCTGCGTGTTCGCAGGGATGGAAGGGAGCTGAGCGAGAGCAAGCGGAAGGGGTCGGGACATGCGCGAGAAATTAGTTCACAATGAGCAGTTAAGCAAGGGGTTCCCCGGGAGGCCAGTTCCATGAACAATGCGCCGCCTCCCCGGGCGCGCCCGTTAGGGTGACGCGCATGGTCAGTACTGACGGCACCACGACAATCCCCTTCGCCACCCTGAACGGCGTGAGCAGGCTGTCCGCGCTGGAGGGCGTGCGCGCCAGGATCGCCTTGGCTGTGGACCTCGGACTGCTTGCACCCGGAGATCGTCTTCCCGGCACCGCTCAGATCGCCGACGGTCTCGGCGTCGGCGAGATCACCGTCCGCCGGGCGCTGGTCTCCCTGTGCACCGATGGCGTTCTCGAACGCAGACGGGGTCGCAACGGCGGCACGCACGTCGCCGAGAACCCGACGCACGGCACGGTTGTCGGCGCGGAGGCGTACCGCTCCGACAGTGCTGCCGTCCATCGCCTGATCGACCACCGACTCGTCCTGGAATGCGGCATCGCCCACCTCGCCTCGGCCCACGCCTCACAGGACGACCTGTCCGAACTGCAGGACCTGGTCGAGGAGATGGATCACATGCCGAGCTGGGCGGAATTCCACGGCTGCGACGAACGCTTCCATCTCCGGCTGGCGCAGGCGACAGGCACCCCGTCGATCACAACCCCCTACAGCGCCGTTCTTCGCGAGCTCTACCGCTACTACTTGCCCTATCCGATGGAAGCTTTGCGGGAATCCAACATGGAACACCGTCGACTCATCGACGCACTGCGCCGCAAGGACGCGGCCGAGGCCGGCGAAGTGGCCCGACAGCACGTCGAAGTGCTCCACCGCACCATGTTCGTCGGCCTGATGGACACGGATTGAAAGTTCGTGAAGGCCCGCCAATTTGGCATGGACACCTTGAGGCGCATCAGCGGGGCGCGAGCGATTCGGCGCGGACCAGGAAGTAGCGTTCGCGTCAGTCGATCACCTGCACCACCGCCGTTGCCCCCGCCCGCACCGTCGGCGTCGCGTACGTGTACGTCACGCCGTCGACCGTCTTGGTGCGCACGCGCTGCGGTACACCGTTGACCGTGATCTTCTTGTGGACCCCCTGGAAGCGGGCCTCCCAGCGGTAGGCGCCACTGTGCGCGTTGTTCGTCAGCGTGGTCCTCGTCGCGCCGTCGTGCCGGACGGTGATCGTGCTCGTGCCGATGGGTACGTCCGCCGCCTGGAGCCACTTCATGCCGGACGGCAGTCGCGACTGCGTGGTCACCTTGTGGTCCGCCGCGTCCGGTGCGATACCCATCAGGCCCTCGACGGTCTGGCTGACCAGGGTGAACGACACCTCGGGGTAGTCACCGTTGGGGCCCTGGCTGGAGTTGATGTGCTGGAGTTCCCGCTGGCCGTAGATCTTCTTCATCCATGTCCAGGCGGTGTCGTTGCGGTTGTTCTTGAAGAACATGTCGGGCAGGTACGTCGTCGACTCGATGTTGGGTGACCCTTCCGGCCCCAACTCCTGCGCCTGGATGTAGTCGAGATAGGCGTCGCCCCGCGCGCCGGGATCGAGGATCTGCTTCAGCGGCACGAACACGCTGTTCTCCTTGCCCCAGCCGGTGACCGGGGCGCCGGAGGTGGTGTACGCGCGGACCATGTCGGCTCCGCTTCCGCTGCCGCTCCATTCGTCGTTGAAGTACGCCTTCAGATCGGCGGCGCGCCGGTCGTACGTCTTGGCCAGCGCGGTGTCGCCCTTGCCGCGCGCGAGCGTGGCCATCGCCAGATAGGCCTGGTACTGCGAGGCGATGCCGTCCCCGGCCTCGGCGAGGCCGTCGCCGTCCTGCTCGTTGTAGCTGGCGGCGCCGGCGAAGATGCCGTTGCCCGTGCCCTCGGCGACCTTGACCTTGCCGTTGGGCTTGGCGGCGTTGTGCAGGTCGATGAACTCCTCGGTGGAGTGCAGGTAGAAGTTCCACAGCGCAGGGTCGTCGACGTAACTCTGGTCGCCGGTCCATCGGTACGCCTGTCCGGCCTTCTCGACGAGTTCGAAGACGGCCGGCACCTCACGCACGTAGTTGTCCGGGCTCTTGTAGTCGATGCTCAGGTAGGTCTTGGCATCGAAGTTGAGGGCCCACACCGGGAAGTACTTGTGCTCGGCGGTGGCCGACGACGCGTACGAGCGGAGCATCGTCTTGTTTGCGGCGTCGAGGCCGAGGATGTGGGCGCCGGCGAGCTGGTGGGTCATGTCGCGGGAGTAGTAGGCGCTGCGGTTGGCGTATCCGGCCCAGTAGGTGGCCGCGTACTGCGCGGTGCCGGTGCCGCCGGTCTGGTACTCGTCGACGTTGATCGGGCCGGTCGTGCCGGGCAGTTGAGCCCAGCTGTTGGCCTTCTTCTTGGCCCAGCCGAACATCTCGACGACCTCGGGGTCGGACGAGGTGACCTTGGGGTCGGCGGGCGCGGCGGGCGAGATCATCAGGTCGTCGGCGTTGACCCAGGAGCTGCCGGAGCCGAAGGCGATCTCCAGCCGGTCACCGGCCTTCAAGTCGACGCGGCTGATGGTGTACCGGGCGTACGCGCGGCGCTCCGGCAGGGTGATCGTCTCGACGGTCTCGCCGTTGCGCCGGACCGTGTACGTGCCTCCGGTACCGGCGCTCCCGACCCACGCGGAGAAGTCGTAACTGCCGTTTCGGGGCGCGACGAGGGTCAGCGTGGCGCTCTTGCCGGCTCCGGAGTCGAGGTAGAGGAAGCGGGCGCCGCCGTGGGAGTTGCCGGTGCCGACCCCGGTGCCCGCGCCGAAGGTCCAGCCCGTGCCGCCGTTCTCGAAGCCGGAGTCAGGGATGGCGAGTTGGGGGCGGGCGGCGGAGGCGGTGTCCGACGCGGGAGCCGAGCCGTCTCCCGGTGCCGCCGTGGCCGACAGCGCGGGGGCCATCGGCGCGAGCAGGGCAACAGCGGTGAGCAGCACAAGCCTTGAGGGCTTCATCGGGTCTCCCGGTCTTCGGTTACGGCGGGCGGGGCGGCCGAGTGGTGGCGGAAAGCTAGCAGGGGCCGAAGAGGCGATTCAATGGTCATGCGCAAGAAACACGTAAGACATGCAGCCTGAATGCCATGTTGAATGTTCAGTGAGGCAGAAAGTTTTCACCTATATCTTGCAAGTGGGATCAGTCGCTTGTTAGCTTCCAGCCGCGCTACAAGAGCCGCGCACCCGCCGGACCCCCCGGAGCAGCCATGGACGCCTCGCCCCTGAACCAGCCACCGCCGGACGAGCCTCCGCGAAACGGTCTGGACCGACGGCGCCTGCTCACGCTCGGCGGTTCGCTGTTCGCCGCCGGGGCCGGAGCCTCGCTGCTCGGCGCCTGCTCGGTGACCGGTGCCACCAAGGCGGGGAGCCTCGGCGACCCGGACCGGGCCGCGATCACCGTCTGGAGCTGGCAGGGCCCCGCAGCCGCCATGAAGGCCCTGGTCCCCGCCTTCAAGGCGCAGCATCCCGGGATCGACGTCACCGTGCAGGACATCGGAAACCCGGCGATCTGGGACAAGATCACCACGGCAATGGCGGCCGGCGGGCAGGGCCTTGCGGACGTCCTGCACATCGGCGTCGACTATCTTCCGGCCTACACCGAGAAGTTCCCCGACGGTCTCGCCGACCTCGGCCCGCTCGGCGCCGACCGCTACCGTGACGCCTTCGCCGACGGCATGTGGCAGACCGTCACCCGCAAGGGCAAGGTCAACGCCTTTCCCTGGGAGGCCAATTCGGCCGGGTTCTACTACCGGGCCGACCTCTTCGAGGCCGCCGGTGTCGACGGCGAGGCGATGGCGACGTGGGACGACGCCATCGATGCCGGGAAGAAGATCAAGAAGAAGACCGGAGTCCATCTGCTGGGCATCGACAAGCCCGCGTCCCAGCCGGACGCCGCCAACTTCTTCCAGATGCTGCTCCAGCTCCAGGGCACGTTCTACTTCGACGCCGAGGGCCGGATCACCCTCGGTTCCCCCGAGGCCGTCACCGCGATGACCCTCATCAAGGAGATGAACGACGCCGGCCTGGTCAGCGATCTGGCGGGTGGCTGGACCGCGCTGGAGAACTCCATCAAGTCCGGCACCGCGGCCGTACTGCCCTGGCCCACCTGGTTCGGCAGCATCATCGAGGGCCTGGTCCCCAAGGAATCCGGCAAGTGGAAGGTCCGCCTCCCACCGGCGGTGAAGCCCGGCGGCACCACGGCCGCGACCGTCAACTCCACCCATCTCGCCGTCGCCGGCTCCAGCGTGCACCAGGCCGCCGCCTGGACGTTCGTCGAGTACGTCCTGACCAGGCCGGCGTCGCAGGAGGCCATCTACCGCAGCAAGGGCATCGCCCCCGCCCTGCTCCAGGCGTACGAGGCCCCCGTCTTCCACGAGCCGTCGGCGTTCTTCAGCGGCCAGCACAAGGGCGAGATCTTCCTGAACGCGCTCAAGGCGCGCTCGCCCGCCGTCAACTACTCCGCCGACTACGCCCGCGCGCTCAAGACCGTCGCCGACGCGCAGACCCAGGTGCTGCTCAAGGGGGCCGACCCCGGCCGCGCCCTGCACAACGCCGCCGACCAGCTCGCCCGCCAGACCGGACGGGAGCTCGCCTCATGACCACGACCGCCACCCCCGACGGTGTACTGAAAGCCCCCGGTGCCTCCCGCCCGGCAGCCGCGCCCCGCCCCACCGCGCGGATCCTGCGCCGGCGGGCCGTCCCGTATCTCTTCATCCTCCCCGCGCTCGTCCTCTTCGCGGTCTTCAAGCTGTATCCGATCGGCTCGTCGTTCCTGATGAGCCTGTACGAGAACGTCAACGGCACCCAGGAGTTCGTGGGCGCGGGCAACTACACGCGGGCGCTGGACGATCCACTGCTGTGGACCGCGCTGAAGAACACCGCGATCATCCTGGTCGTCCAGGTGCCCCTCATGCTGGCGCTGGCCGTCGGCATCGCGGTCGCCCTCAACTCCACGCTCCTGCACGGCCGCGCCCTCTTCCGGCTCGGCTTCTTCCTGCCGACGGTGACCGGACTGGTCGCGTACGGCATCATCTTCGCCGTCCTGCTCAACACCCAGTACGGACTGGTCAACTGGCTGCTCGGCCTGGTCGGCATCGGAGAAGTCCCCTGGCTGACCGACCCGCTGTGGGCCAGGATCTCCCTCGGCCTCGCACTGACGTGGCACTACACCGGCTACAACGCGGTGATCTTCCTCGCCCGGCTGCAGTCGCTGCCCACCGAGCTGTACGACGCGGCGGCCGTCGACGGCGCCTCCGCGTGGCAGTCGTTCCGCCATGTCACGCTGCCGGGGCTGCGGCCCGCGCTCCTGCTGACGACGGTGCTGTCCACCATCGGCACCCTTCAGCTCTTCGACGAGCCGTACGTCCTGACCGGCGGCGGGCCCGACAACGCCACCCTCACCATCGGCGTGTACCTCTACCAGAACGCCTTCAAGTACTTCGACTTCGGCTACGCCTCGGCCGTCGCGTACATCCTCACCGTCCTGATCGGCATCTTGGGCATCGTGCAGTTCCGCCTGCTGGGAGAGAAGTCGTGACCCTCACCACCACCCGGCCGCGGCGATCCCGCACCCACACCCGGTCGATCCTGCTGACCTCCTCGCTGGGCATCGCCGTGGCGGCTGTCCTGCTGCCCTTCTACTGGCTGATCATCGCCGCCACCCACAGCTCGAAGGACATCTTCGACAGCCCGCCGCCGCTGCTGCCCGGCGGGCACCTGATGGACAACCTCTCCACCCTGGAGTCATCGGCGCAGTTCAGCAAGGTCATCGTCAACTCGCTGCTGATCACGGTCATTTACACGATCGCCGCCGGAGCGATCTGCACGCTGGCCGGATACGGCTTCGCCAAGTTCCGCTTCCGCGGCAGCGGCGCGCTGTTCGGGCTGCTGATGCTCGGGCTCGTCATCCCCACACAGGTCACACTGATCCCGCTGTTCAAGATGATGGTCGACCTGGAGTGGCTGGGCACCTACCAGGCCGTCATCATGCCCAACCTCGCCCTGCCGTTCGGGATCTTCCTGATGCGGCAGTCGATGGCCGCGCTGCCCGACGAACTCATCGACTCCGCTCGGATGGACGGCTGCGGGGAGTTCAGGCTGTTCCTCAAGGTCGTCCTGCCGCCGATGAAACCGGCGCTCGCGGCCCTCGCCATCTTCCTGTTCCTCTTCCAGTGGAACGACTTCATCTGGCCGCTGGTCGTCCTGCGCGACGCCGGCGAGTTCACGATCCCTGTCGCGCTGGCGTCCCTCCAGGGCCTGGACCAGACCGACTACGGCGCCCTGCTCACCGGCACGGCCCTCGCCGCGATCCTGATGGCCCTCGTCTTCCTCGCACTCCAGCGCCACTTCGTCTCCGGTCTCCTCGCCGGTGCCGTGAAGGAATGATCCCCGCGATGACCCTCAGCACCACCCGGCCCGTCACCACGGCCGAACTCCCCTCGGCGCGCTACGAGCCACTCGTCGACGGCGTCCGTATCGCGGTCCTCGCCCACGCGCCGGGCGCCGGCGCGCACTGGACGTTGACCGAACTCGGCGACGGGCAAGCCCTGTTGGAGATCCGGACGGACGGTGGGCCGGTACCGACGGAGGTGCGGATGAGCGTGCCGCTCGGCGACGCGGCCGGCTACTGGCACCCGGGCGCCGGTTGGGAGCGCACCCTCGTCGCCGACTGGGCGGGCCGCTCGCGCGTCAGCCTCGTCGACGGCACCGCCGCCGGCTGTCTCTACGACCACGACGGCCGCACGCGGCTCACCTTCGCCGTCGCCGACCCGGTCCCCGAGACCGATGTCGTCTTCGGGGTCTCGGAGGAGAACGACACCCATGTGGTGCACCTGCACCTGGCTCCCGCGCCCGACGGCGGCCCGCGCCGCGTCATGCTGGCCCGCTCGGCGCCCACGGTCGCGACGGCCCTGCGCGGGCTGCGGGAGTGGTTCGCCGCGCAGCCGCAGTGCGCCCCCATGCCGGTCCCCGCCGGCGCCTCGGCGCCCGTCTACTCCACCTGGTACGCCTTCAACCAGCGCGTGGACGCCGCATCGGTCGAGGCGGAGGCCCGCGTAGCCGCCTCCCTCGGCTGCGAGGTGCTCATCCTCGACGACGGCTGGCAGGAGTACGGCAGCGGTCGCGGCTACGCCGGATGCGGCGACTGGCGCCCCGACCCGACGGCGTTCCCCGACTTCACCGCGCATGTGTCGGCCGTGCGTGCGCGGGGCCTGCGCTACCTCGCCTGGGTCGCTCCGCTGCTGCTCGGCCCCGACGCGGACTGCGCCGAGCGGCTCACCCCCTACGCCCCCGCGCCCGCCGGTGTCCCGGGCGCCCATGTCCTCGACCCGCGCCGCCCCGAGGTCCGCGACCACGTCATCCGCCTGTGCACCCGGCTGGTCGCCGACCACGGCCTCGACGGGCTCAAGATCGACTTTCTGGACGAGGCCATGGCGTACCGCGGCGACGGCGCGTACGCCCACCACGAAGGCACCGACATCAGCGATGTCGGCCGGGCCATGACCGTCCTGCTCACCGACCTGCGCACCGCGCTCGAAGAACTGCGGCCCGACGGCGGACTGCTGCTGGAACTGCGCCAGCCCTACGTCGGACCCGGCATGGCCCCCTTCGGCAACATGCTGCGCTCCTTCGACTGCCCGGGTGACGCCACCGGCAACCGGGTGCGCACGCTCGACACCGCCCTGCTCGCCGTCGGCGGCGCGGTCCACGGCGACATGCTCCTGTGGGACCGCGATGCGCCCGCACACGCGGTGGCACGGCAGCTGATCGGCTCCCTGCACTGCGTCCCGCAGATCTCCGTACGGCTGACCGGCCTGTCCGACGAGCACCGCGAGACGCTGGCGTTCTGGCTCGCCGAGTGGCGGCGGCTGCGGCCGGTGCTGCTGCAGGGGGACGTCGAGCCAGGCCGGCCCGACGAGCTCTACACCCTGGTCACCGCGGCGCGGGGAACGGCCTGCGTCACCACCGTGCACAGCGACCGGATCGTGCCCGTCGACACCACCGCGTACGACGACATCACCTTGGTCAACGGCACGGCGTCGGACCGGCTGGTGATCGAGGTGACCGGCGGGCAGCGCCCGTTGCACATGACCGTCCGTGACGAGCGTGGACGTATCATCGACGACTGCGAACGGTCGCCGGCACCGGGGCTGCACAGCGTGTCCGTACCTCGCTCGGGGCTGGTGGCACTACGGGTGACGGAGGGAACCGCATGAAGGTCGGCATCACCGAGGTCGCGGACCGGGCACAGGTGAGCGAGGCCACGGTCAGCCGCGTCATCAACCGGCGCCAAGGTGTGTCGCGCAAGACCCGCGAGGCGGTCGAGCAGGCGATGGCCGACCTGGGGTACGAGCGGCAGACGCGGGGTCAGCTCATCGCGGTCATCACCGAGTTCGTGTCCAACCCGTTCTTCGCCGACGTCTGCGAACGGATCGAGTCCACCCTCGCCCCGCACGGCCTCAAGACGATCCTGTGCCCGTGCTTCCCCGGCGGAGTGCAGGAGCTGGACTTCGTGACCTCCCTCGCCGACCGGGGCGTCGCCGCCGTCGTCTTCCTCTCGTCCAGCAACACGATCGAGGGCGCGGACCCACAGGCGTACGAACTCCTGCGCTCCCGCAGGATCCCGTTCGTCGGGGTCAACGGACAGTTCGAGGGCGTGAGCGAGGCGCCGGTCTTCTCCACCGACGACCTGCTGGCCGCCGAACTCGCCGTCGACCATCTCCACCGGCTCGGTCACCGCCGGATCGGCATGGCGTCGGGCCCGGTCGGCAACCGCCCGGCCGACCGCCGCGTCAGCGGCTTCGTCTCCTCGCTCGCCAGACGCGGTGTCGAGGATCCGGAGCAGTGGGTGGTCCGGCAGTCCTACACCGTCGAGGGCGGCCAGTCCGCCGCGATCTCGCTCCTCGGCCGCGAGGCCACGGCCATCGTCGCCGCCAGCGACTACATGGCCCTGGGCGCGATCCGGGGCGCGCGCCGTCAGGGGTACGACGTTCCGGGCGACGTGTCGGTCGTCGGCTACGACGGCGCCATGATCATGGACTTCGTCGACCCCCCGCTCACCACGGTCCGCCAGCCGGCCGACCGCCTGGCCTCGGAGGTGGCCCGCAGCATCCTCGCCCTGGTCGGCAACCGCGACGTCCCCGTCGGCGAACTCCTCTTCGACCCCGAACTGGTGATCCGCGCGAGCACGGCGGCGCCGAGGACGGACTGAGGCGCTCGGACAGAGGCCGGCTGCTGTCAAGGAGTGCGGCGTGCCGCGCGTATGCCGTCCGTCGTGGCCACGGACGGTATTTCCCACCTGCGGGCGCTGAACTGCTGGAGATCAAAACGAAGTTGAGGGCCTGTCGGCGCTCGGTATCAACATCAATGGCTCGGTCCACGCCATTGACCTAGAGATCGGATGTATGGAGACTCTGGACCCGGGTTAAGGCCGGTTCCGGCCGAGCAGATGACGACAACTTCGTGTATTCATCGGGTGTTTCGTGGTTTTCGGATGCTCTGGAGGGGCGATGTCTCGGTTCGTATTTCTTGGGGTGGCACTCGCGTTGCTCGGAAGTGGTGCCAGTCCCGCCGCCGCGGCGCCGAGGGTGACGCCGGTGGTGGTGAAAGTGGACGCTTACGGAGCCGACCCCACGGGCCGGACGGACTCGACGCCCGCTGTCGCCGCGGCGCTGCGGCACGCCAAGAGCGTCGATCGGCCGGTCAGGGTTGTCTTCTCGAAGGGCACCTACCAGCTCTTCCCCGAGCGGGCCGAGACGCGTGAGCTGTACGTGTCCAACACCGTCGGCGCCGACCAGCGTTACCGGGACAAGAAGATCGGGCTGCTCGTCGAGGACATGCACGACGTCACCATCGACGGCGGCGGGGCCAAGCTCGTCTACCACGGCCTTCAGACGGCGTTCGCGTCGATCCGCTCGACCGATGTGACCTTCCAGAACTTCTCCTTCGACTACGCGGCTCCCGAGGTCATCGACGCGACCGTCGCCGCCGCCGGTGTCGCCGACGGGCACGCCTACCGCGTCCTGAAGATCCCCGCCGGCAGCCCGTACCAGGTGAACGGCACGCACATCACCTGGCTCGGCGAGACCAGTCCGGCCACCGGGCAGCCGTACTGGTCGGGTGTCGACGGACTCCAGTACACACAGATCCACGACCCCAAGGCGCAACGGACCTGGCGCGGAGACAACCCGCTGTTCAACGACGTCGCCGCGGTCACCGACCTGGGCGGCCGGCGGATCCGGATCGACTACACCACCGCGGCACGGCCGGCGGACGCCGGGCTCGTCTACCAGATGCGCCTCATCGAGCGAACGGAACCGGGCGCTTTCATCTGGGAGTCCAAAAACGTCACGATGCGCTCGATGAACGCCTATTACCTGCAGTCCTTCGGTGTGGTGGGGCAGTTCAGCGAGAACATCTCGATCGACAAGGTGAACTTCGCACCCGATCCGGCGTCCGGCCGGTCGACATCCTCCTTCGCGGACTTCGTGCAGATGTCCGGCGTCAAGGGGAAAGTCTCGATCACCAGGAATGTCTTCGACGGCCCGCACGACGACCCGATCAACATCCACGGCACCTACCTCGAGGTCGTCGGCAAACCCGGGCCGTCCACCCTCACCCTCGCCTACAAGCACCCGCAGACCGCCGGATTCCCGCAGTTCGCCCCGGGTGACGAGGTCGAGTTCGCCTCCAAGCGCACGATGACCCCGCTGGGGGACGCGCACGCGGTGGTCACCGCGGTCGACGGGCCGAGCGGGATGGACCACGACAAGCCGCTGACCACGATGACCGTCACCTTCGACCGGCCGGTTCCCGCCGGGGTCGAGATCGGTGAGACGGTCGTCGAGAACATCACCGCCACCCCGTCGGTCGTCATATCCGGCAATGTATTCCGCAACGTGCCGACCCGCGGCATTCTGGTCACCACCCGCAAACCTGTCCTGATCACCGGCAACCGGTTCGACGGGATGTCCATGGCCAGCATCTACGTCTCCGCCGACGCCTACCAGTGGTACGAGTCCGGGCCGGTCGCCGACCTCACGATCCGCGGGAACTCGTTCACGCGGCCCAGCGGTCCGGTCATCTTCGTGGAGCCGACCAACCAGGTCATCGACCCGGCGAACCCGGTGCATCACAACATCTCGGTCGAGCACAACTCGTTCGACATCGGTGACGTCACCGTCGTCAACGCGAAGAGCGTCGGCGGGTTCGCTTTTACCGGCAACACCGTCCGGCGGCTGGACGGAGCGGATCACCCGCCGTACACCTCCCCGCTGTTCGTCTTCCACGGCAGTTCAGGCATCCGGATCGCGCGCAACCACTATGACAAGGGCCTGAACACCTCCGTCGTCACGGACTGACTTGATCACTCGGTTCGGTAACGGCCGTACGCCAGAGCGGTCTCCCGACGAACATCTGCGCACATCGGCACGCGACTCGAGCGCCCTGATCCTCCGGGCGCTCGCCACCGACTCGACCACGACACAGCTCAGCGAGCTGCCCAGTGAACTCGGGCGACTCCGGGCCCGCCAAGGCGTGCGGGGCGAGGATCTCGTCGCCGCGGTACGGCTCGACTTCGGGGTCGTACGGTCCGCGATGCTCGCCCAGGCCCGGGCCGACGACATGGCCGTACTCGCGCTGCACGCCGGGAGCCTGTGGTGGGTGGTGGACGACTATGCCCGCGCCGTCCAGCAGTCCTACTTGGAGGAACGGGCCCTCATGGCCGCTGCCTCACGCGACGAGCAGTTCACCTATCTCGCGGAGCTGCTCGGGCCGGCAGGCCGCTCGCCTCGGGACATGCTGAACATCGCCCGAGCCCTGGTCGTCGAGGCCGATGACACCTTCTGTGTGGTCGTGGCCGACGCGACCGCGTCCCACGACGCGCAGCGGGCGGGCGCTCAGATCGGCGCGCTCGGCGAGCGGCTCTTCGTGCTCAACCAGCCGGGACGAGTCGTCCTCGTATGGCCGGCTGCGTCATCGGGCCCGCAGCACGACCGGCAGCTGCGACAGCTGCGGGGGATGCCGGGCGGCATGGTCCCTGACGGGGCTCGGAGCCGTACCCGCGGCGGCGGAGACGGCGTACGAGATCTGCCGAACCCTGCGGCTGGTCGCCACTGGTCTGGTCACGCTCGCGGCTCTGGCCTGGACCACACTGATGGCCCGGGAGGCCGATTCCTTCGTCAGGCACGGGTCAGGTCCAGGAGGACCTTGGAGGCGACGGCCCGGTCGTGGGCGATGTCGAAGGCGGCGCGGGCCTCGGCGAGCGGGAAGGTGTGCGTCACGACCGCGTCGACGGGCAGGCCCTGGGCCAGCAGGTCGATCGCTTCGTCGAACTCGGAGTCGAAGCGGAAGGCGCCCCGAAGCTCCAGTTCGCGGGTGACGGCGATGTTACCCAGCAGGGGCACCTCGCCGGGTGGCAGCAGACCGAGGAGTACGACGGTGCCCCCGCGGCGTACTCGTTCGATACAGCTTCGTAGTCCCGCGGGCGCTCCGGACGCCTCGACGGCGATGTCGAACGGGTCCGGCCACGCACCGGCCTCGGCATCGCCCGCCCGTAGCGTGGCGGTGGCTCCGGATGCGGCGGCGATGCGCAGGGGGGTGTCGAGGAGGTCGCTCACGACGACCTCGGCAGCGCCCCTGTGGCGTAGAACGGCGGTGACCAGGCAGCCGATCGGCCCCGCCCCGGTGACCATGACTCGCTTGCCCGCCACGTCACCGGCCCGGTGCACGGCGTGCAGGGCCACCGACAGGGGCTCGGCCAGGACCGCACGGCGCAGGCCGAGCTCCGGCGGCAACGGGCGGATCTGTGCCGCGGGCACGGTGACGAGTTGGGCGAAGCCGCCTTGGACGTGGGGCGTGCGGGCGGCGCTGCCGAGGTAGCGGGTGTCGGCGCAGATGTTGCGGCGGCCGGCCGCGCAGTGGGGGCAGTGGTTGCACGGTGTGGCGGGGTGGATGGCCACCGGGGTTTCGACAGCCGGTCCCTCGCCGCCGGGTCCCAGGGCGGCGACGTGGCCGACGACCTCGTGTCCGAGGACCATCGGCTCCCGGACGGTGAAGTCGCCGACCCTGCCGTGGCGGTAGTAGTGCAGGTCCGATCCGCAGATTCCGCCGAGGGCGACGGCGACGGTCACCTGGCCGGGCCCGGCCGGGGCGGGGGAGCGGTGCTCGACCCGGAGGTCTCCTGCCGTGTGCACGACGCAAGCTTGCATGGTGGGGTTCCTTCCGTTGCGGCGTCCGTCACAGGACGGAGAGCATGCCGCCGTCGACATAGAGCAGTTGTCCGTTGACGAAGTCGGACGCGGGGGAGGCCAGGAAGACCAGAGCGCCCACGAGGTCGTCGACGTCGCCCCAGCGGCCGGCCGGTGTGCGGGTGCGGACCCAGGCGCTGAATTCCTCGTCGGCCACCAGGGCCGAGGTGAGTTCGGTGGCGAAGTAGCCGGGTCCGATGCCGTTGACCTGGATGCCCAGCGGGCCCAGGTCGGCGCACATTCCCTTGGTGAGCATCTTCAGGCCACCCTTGGTGGCGGAGTAGGCGGCGATACCGGGCCGGACCGCTTCGCTCTGCAGTGAGCAGATGTTGACGATCTTGCCGTGGCCCCGGGGCGCCATGCGCCGCGCCACCTCGCGCCCCACGAGGAAGGCACTGGTGAGGTTGGTGTCGAGGAGACGGTGCCAGTCGTCGTCGGTGAACTCCAGGATGGGGCTGCGGTGTTGGACTCCCGTGTTGTTCACCAGGATGCCGATCGGTCCGGCCTCCTCCTCGATACGAGAGATGCCCGCGGTGACGGCCGCCGAGTCCGTCACGTCGAAGGCGGCGGTGTGTACCCGGTCCCCGAAGGAGGCCGCGAGTTCCTTGGCGGTCGCCTCCAGGGCCGTGGTGTTCCGCCCATTGAGGACGACTGTGCAGCCGGCCTCCAAGAGGCCCTTGGCGAGCGCCTTGCCGATGCCGCGGCTGGAGCCGGTGACCAGGGCTGTCTTTCCGGTGATGTCGAACAGCGGGTGGCTCATGAGCGTGCTCCGGCGGGGGTGCCCGGCACCGCCGGACTGCCGGGGAGGGGGGTTCGGGCGGGGCGTTCGGCGAGGACGTCGAGGATGTTGTCGACCGCCAGGTCGACCATGGCGGCCCGAGTGGCCTCGGTGGCCGACCCGATGTGGGGCAGCGTGACCACGTGCGGCTCTGCCACCAGCGGCGACACCTTCGTTCCCATCGGTTCGCGTTCGAAGACATCGAGCCCGGCCGAGTGCAACCGCCCCTCCCGGACGGCATGGAGCAGGGCCTCCTCGTCGACGACGCCACCGCGGGAGGTGCTGACGAGTGTGGCCGTGGGCTTCATCGTGGCCAGTTCGCGGGCCGAGATCAGGTGCCTCGTCTCCTCGGTGAGCGGTACGTGCAGCGACACGATGTCGGACTCGGCGAGCAGCGTGGTCAGACCCACCGAGGTCGACAGGTCGTCGTCGGGGGCGTAGGGGTCGTGGTGGAGCACGCGCATGCCGAACCCATGGGCCCGGCGGGCCACCGCGCGGCCGATCTGTCCGTAGCCGATCAGGCCGAGGGTGGCTCCGTGGATGTCCAGGCCGAGGTAGTCGTGCATCCGGAACAACTCCCAGGAACCTTCCGCGAGACTCGCTTCGGCGGCGCCGAGCCGACGGCGGGCGGCGAGGATCAGCGCGAAGGTGAGGTCGGCGGTGGTCTCCGCGAGCACGCGAGGAGTGTGGGTGACGACGATGCCGCGCTCGGCGGCGGCGGCCCGGTCGACGTTGTCGAATCCCATGCTCGCCAGCGATATGACGCGTAGCGAGGGGCCCGCCGCGTCCATCAGCGCGCCGTCCACCGGGTCGTTGCCCAGCGCCAGAACGCCGCTCACTCCGGAGGCGAGCGCGGCGAGGTCGGGGGGTCCGGGCTTCCCGGTCCCGGCCCAGGCCACCACGTCCGCCGCCTCGGACAGGCGGTTCAGGCCGTGGCCGGGCAGGTTTTCACGGGTGGTGAGGACACGCTTTTTCATCTTTGTCTCCAGTGACGAGCCATGCATTGTCGACCGGGCGGCTGGTTCTGAAAAACGCTAGCCGGGGAGGTCACCGGAAACAAATAACGGATTCGTGTGACGCTATTGGCGATCCTTATTCTCGCCGGGGATCCGGTTCTCTCCGGGGTTCTCTCCGGGGTTCTCGCCGGGGGATCCCTCAAAGGTGGTGATCAGTTCGAGGAACAGATCGTGCACTGCCAAGGCGGGCTCCGAGAGCGGCTGATTGTCCGACGTGACCAGAGACAGCTTGACCTGGATGACGGGATCCACGATGCGGCGCACGGACAGGGAGCGGACGTCGAGGATGGCGCGTGCGGCCGACCAGGGCAGGACCGTGGCGCCGAGGCCCGCGTCGACGGCGTTGACGAGCGTCAGCGCGGATTCGACCTCGCCCACCACGTTCAGTTGGAGCGACGCCTGCTGGAAGGCGGTGTCCACGACCTGTCGGATCGTGTGGATGCGGCTCGGGAGCAGCAGGGGCACGCTCGTGAGTTCCGCCAGGGTCACCTCGCCCTGTCCCGGCGGGGCCGTTTCGCCGGGTGCGCCGATCAGGAACAGGTCCTCCGTGCGTACGGGCTCGAACTGCACACCCCGCAGCGGGCCGGCCCCGTAGATGAACGCCATGTCCATCCGTCCGGTCATGATGGCCTCGCTGATCACGCCGCCGAAGTTCTCGTTGATGTGCAGCAGGATGTCCGGGTAGCGCTCGCGCGCGCTCTTGAGGAGCGGCAGCGCGAGTGCCGCGCCCAGGCTGTACGGCGCGAGGCCCACCGACACGCTGCCGGCGGGAGCACGGCCGGAGACCTCGACGGCGGCGCGCGCGAGGTCCACCTGCCGGAGGATCAACTGGGCGTGCCGGTACAGTGCCCGGCCTGCCTCGGTGGGGGCGACCCCCCGTTTGCTGCGGATCAGCAGTTGCTGTCCGAACTGAGCCTCCAGTGCGGACAGTTGCTGGCTGAGCGCGGGCTGTGCGATGTGCAGGATGTCGGCCGCGCGCGTGATGCTCCCCGCGTCGATGATCTTGATGAACGAGTACAGACGCCTGGTGTCCATGCGGGGCCTTCCACGGGGAGCGGAGCCTCATCGTAGGGAGGGGGCACCCCGAAGCACAGCCCCGGCGAGCCTCGGGTGTGAGGTGAGTCATAACCGTTCGCGATAACGCCAGACCGAACGCATATTGGCGGTCACGTGAGCAGGTGATTAAGTTGAGCGGAACATCCACCCGGAACCGCCCGGCAAATTCGAAGTGTGTCGCTGCCCAGGGATTCTGTCTGCTCGCGATCGCCGTTTGTGTCCGAGAAACGCGGATCCTTTTCGGGATATCACGAAGACGTGATGGGATTTCCTTTCCAGCATTCTCTCCCGGAGGACGTCATGGCCCGCATGGTTGATCTCGTCGCCGATCTCGGCGAGGGATTCGGCGCCTACACGATGGGCGACGACGAAGCCCTTCTGGAGATGCTGACCTCCGCCAATGTGGCCTGCGGGTTCCATGCAGGTGATCCGCGCATCATGGATGCCACGGTTCGGCACTGCGTGGAGAAGCAGGTGGCCGTGGGTGCTCATCCGAGCTTTCCCGACCTGGTCGGCTTCGGCCGCCGCGCGATGGACCTCACTCCGGAGGAGGTCCGTACGGACGTGCTGTACCAGATCGGTGCCCTCCAGGCGTTCGCCGTCGCGCACGGCACTCGGGTGCACCACGTCGCCCCGCACGGACGCCTCGGCAATCTGGTCGCCGTACGCCCCGACTATGCCCGTGCCGTCGTGGACGCCGTCGCCTCCCTGGACGAGTCGCTGATCATCCTTGCGCAGGACGGCGAACTCGCCGCCGCCGCCCGCGCCCGCGGACTGCGCGTGGGCATCGTCGGCATCGCCGACCGCGCGTACCGCGCCGACGGGACGCTCGTCCCCCGCTCCGAGCCCGGGGCGGTGATCCACGACCCCGACGAGGTCTCCCGGCGGACACTGCGGATGGTCACCGAAGGCGTCATCCGCAGCGTCGACGGCACGGACGTCCCGGTCGCCTGTGACACCGTCCTGCTGCACGGAGACAGCCCCGGAGCCATAGCGCTGGCCGACCGCATCCGCGAGCAACTCCTCGCCGCCGGTGTCGCGATCACCTCTCTCGACAAAGTGCTCAGCGGTAAGGGCGTCTGACATGAACGGCAACGTCACGATCACGGACTGCGGCGACTCCGCCTTGGTCGCCAAGGCCGTGGGCCTGGACGCCGAAGACGCCTGGCGGCTCGTCCACGCCCTGGCCGACGCCCTGGACGCCGTCCGACTCACCGGTGTCCACGACGTGGTGCCCACCTACGACGCCCTGCTCGTGGAGTTCGACTGCGCCGGCACCGACCACGACACCGTCAGGCGAGTCCTGTCGCACGAGGCGGCCCGCCTCGGGCCGCACCCCGCAAGGACGGCGCCACCCCGGCGTTTTGTCGTACCCGTCGTCTACGGCGGCGAGTACGGGCCTGATCTGCCAGAGGTGGCCGCGCAACTCGACCTGACCGAGAGCGAGGTCGTCGCCTTCCACTCCGGGTCCGATCTCACGGTGCGCTGCCTCGGCGCGCCGGCGGGCGCGCCGATGATGGACGGGCCACCCTTCCCGGGGCCGGTGCCGCGGCTGGCGTCACCTCGCACCCGCGTCGATCCCGGCTCGGTCGCCGTCGCCGGCCGGCAGGCGGTCATCTGTCCGATGCCCTCACCCGGCGGCTGGCCGCTCCTCGGGCGTACCCCCGTGCGCGTCCTCGACCTGCATCGCGACCCGATCACCGCGTACCAGCCCGGCGACATCTTCCGCTTCGTTCCCATCACGCCCGACGAGTGGGACGACTACGCCGATACGCCCCTGGCGGCGTGTCATGGCTGACACCCTCACGATCCGCACCGCGGGCATCGTCACCGTGCAGGATCTCGGCCGTGTCGGTCGCTCCCGCTACGGTCTGCCCGCCAACGGTGCTGCCGACCAGTACTCGGCGCGTGTCGCCAACGTCCTGTGCGGCAACGACGAGCGCGCCCCGCTGCTGGAGATCACGGCTCTCGACTTCGCGTGCGTTCCCTCCAGCGACATCCTCATCGCTGTGACCGGAGCGCCCGCCGACGTGACCGTCGAAGGAACGGTCCGCCCACAGTGGGAACCCGTTTCCGTGCGCGCCGGCGAGACCGTCCGTGTCACCGGCATCCGGCGGGGGCTGCGCGTCTACCTCGCCGTGCTCGGTTCGTTCGAAGCGGACTACCTTCAGGGCAGTTGCGCTCCCGACACCATTCTCGGATTCGGCCCCGCCCTGCGAAACGGCGACGAACTCGTGCTGCGCACGGCCTGCCCGCCCATCGACCACCCCTTTTCGCGGATCCCGCTGTTCCGCCTGCACGCACCCGTCCCCCGGTTCCCCATCACCTGGACCATAGACGTCACCGACGGCCCCGACCGGGCCGAGTTCGGAGACACGGGAAGGCGCCTGTTCGACGGACCCTTCACCGTCAGCCCGCAGAGCAATCACATCGGCCTGCGGCTGCAGGGCCAGGTGCCCCGCCGAATCACCAAGGGCGAGGTGCTCTCCCGCGGCGTCCCCATCGGCGCCGTCGAAGTACCGGCAGGAGACGAACTCCTCGTGCTGCACCGCGGCCGCGGCGTCACCGCCGGCTACCCCGTCCTCGCCGTCGTCACCGCCACCGGTCTGTCCGACCTGGGGCAGGTGCGCCCGGGACAGACCATCCGCTTCCGCCACCGCACCCGCGACCAGGCGGTCACCGCCCACCGCTCGCAACGCAACGCCATCGACGCCCTGAGAACCCGAGTCCGCACAGCCTTCGACACCCTGCGTATTCGCGCTCCCCTCGGCAGCTGACGTCCCCCGCCCCGCTCAGCTGCCCCCTTCGCCCGCCCGCACGGAGCCGAACGCCCCTCATCCCCAGCCTGCTGCCAGACAGGAGAGCCATGAGCACCGTGGCCGCTCAGCCCGTCCCCAACACCGTCGACCCCAGAACAGCCCGAAAGGTCACCCTCGCGGGGTGCGTCGGGATCTTCGCCGAGCTCTACGACAACGGCATCTTCGGCTTCATGGCCGGAACGCTCGCCGCCGTCTTCTTCCCCGGCTCCGACAACGCCATCCAGCTCGTCTTCCTCGGCTACGCCGTCTCCTTCTTCTTCCGCCCGCTCGGAGCCGTCATCTGCGGCCACCTCGGCGACCGCATCGGACGCCAGCGGATGCTGGTCTTCGTCATCCTGCTCATCAGCGCCGCCACCGCGGCCATCGGCGTCCTGCCCACCTACGCGAGCATCGGCATCGCGGCGCCCGCCCTGCTGATCCTGTTGCGCGTCGCGCAGGGCTTCTCCGTCGGCGGTGAGGCGTCCGGCGCCATGAGCTTCCTCGCCGAGCACGCGCCGGAGGGCAAGCGCGGCCTCTACACCAGCTACGCGCAGATCGCGTCGTTCCTCTCCCTGCTCACCGGCACGCTGATCGCCGCCGCCATGACCAGCGGACTCGGCGCCGAACGCATGGAGTCCTGGGGCTGGCGCATACCGTTCCTGCTCGCCGTCCCGCTCGGCATCACCGGCATCTACATCCGGGGGCGCATCAGTGACACGCCCAACTTCACACGCCTGAAGGAAGAGGGCGGCCTCTCCAAGAACCCCCTCAAGGAGGCGTTCACCTCCGCCGAACACCGCCGCGCCATGCTGCTGGCCCTGTTCATCCCCCTGATGAACGGCTCCGGTTACTACGTCCTCTTCAGCTACATGCCCACCTTCATGAGCAGCGAGCTGGACTTCGGCAAGGTCCAGGGCCTGCTCGTCACGGCCTCCAGCCTGGTGGCGATCTGTATCGCCATCCCCTACATGGGCCGCCTCTCCGACCGGGTCGGGCGCAAGAAGGTCATCGCCGGATCCGCGATCAGCATGGCCGTCATCGGTGTCCCCTGTTACCTCCTGATCGGCACCGGCAACGTCGCCCTCGCCGTCGTCGGCGCCTGTGTCATGGCCGTCGTGTTCGCCGGACACACCGGCGTCATCCACATCCTGCTCGTCGAACTCTTCCCCACCCGCGTGCGCTACTCCGCCTACGGCCTGGGCTACAACGTCTCCTCCGCACTCTTCGGCGGCACGGCCCCCCTGCTGATGACCTACCTCATCGACCGCACCGGCAACGTCAACATGCCGGCCTTCTACGCCGTCGTCACCGCCCTCGGCACGCTCATCGCCGTGTCCCGGGTGCAGGACCGGGCCCACCTGCCCCTGCGCGACGCCTGACCGACCTGCGCACCCGCACGCCCCCACATCAAGGAGCACATCAGCATGCCCATCTCCGACTACAGGACGGCCCTCGTCACCGGAGCGTCGACCGGCATCGGAGCCGTGGTCGTCGAGCGTCTCGCCAAGCGCGGCCTCGAAGTTCACGCCGTGGCCCGCAACGCCGGACGGCTCGACGCCCTCGCCCGCGACACCGGCTGCATCCCGCACGCCGTCGACATCACCGACACCGAGGCGCTCACCGCCGTACTGGACGGCCTGGAGATCGACGTCCTGGTCAACAACGCGGGAGTCTCGCGCACCGGCAACATCCTCACCGCCGACGAGTTCGCCGTCGACGAGCAGATCGCCGTCAACATCCAGGCGGTCCTGCACCTCGTACGTCTGCTCATGCCCGGCATGGTCGAGCGCGACCTCGGCCACATCGTCAACATCAGCTCGATCGCCGGCGTCTACAACTTCGGCGGCAACACCATCTACCACGCCACCAAGGCGGCCGTGCACACACTCTCCCGCCAACTGCGGGTCGACGGCTACGGCCGCCGGATCCGTGTCAGCGAGATCTGCCCGGGGCGCGTGGAGACGGAGATCTTCGGGCGTCTGCTCGGCGACATGGAGGAGGCCCAGCGGCAGTACTACGACGGCTACGAGTCCCTCAAGCCGGAGGACATCGCCGACGCCATCGAGTTCGCCGTCGACGCGCCCCGGCACGTCAACATCGGCCACGTCGAGATCCTGCCCACCTTCCAGGTCCCCGGCGGCCTGAACTTCGAACGCCGGGAGGGCTGACCACATGGACACCGCAGAGCGCGTACGGCGTATCAACCCCTCGCCGAGTACGGCGGCGGCGCAGCGCGTGCGCGAACTCAAGAGCCAGGGGCTCACCATCCTCGACCTGACCGTCGGTGAGCCCGACTTCGACACCCCCGACCACGTCAAGGCCGCCGCGATCCGGGCCATCGAGGCGGGCGAGACCAAGTACACCCCGGTGAACGGCACCCCGAGGCTGCGCGCCGCGATCGCCGAGAAACTCCGCGAGCGCCACGGGCTCGAGTGCACCGACGCGCAGATCACGGTCGGCGGCGGAGCCAAGCAGGTCATCTTCCTCGCCCTGATGGCCACCCTGGACGAAGGGGACGAGGTCATCGTTCCCGCCCCGTACTGGGTTTCCTATCCCGACATGGTCCGCGCCAACGACGGCACCCCCGTTGTCGTCGACTGCCCCGAGACGGACGGCTTCAAGCTGACCCCGGAGCGGCTCGGGGCCGCGCTCACCGAGCGCACGCGCTGGGTCGTCCTGAACACCCCTGGCAATCCGACCGGATCCGCCTACACCACCGGCGAACTGCACGCGCTGGGCCAGGTGTTGCTGGAACACCCCCACGTGCGCGTCCTCACCGACGAGATCTACGACGAGATCTGGTACCGCGAGGAGGACACCCCGTCCCTGGCAGCCGTCGAACCCCGGCTGGCCGACCGGGTGTTCCTCACCAACGGCGTCTCCAAGACGTACGCGATGACCGGGTGGCGCATCGGGTACGGGGTGGGTCCGACGGACCTGGTGACCGCGATCAACACGCTGCAGTCCCAGACCTCCTCCTGTCCCTCCTCCGTGAGCCAGGCCGCCGCTGCCGCCGCGCTCACGGGACCGCAGGACTTCGTCCGGGAAACCGTGCGCGTCTACCGGGCACGCCGCGACGCGACCGTGAAGCTCATCAACGACGTTCCCCGGCTCAGCTGCACCGTCCCGGACGGAGGCTTCTACCTCCTGGTGAACTGCCACGACGCCATCGGGCAGTTCACCCCGTCGGGAAGCCGGATACAGAACGACGAGGACTTCGCCCGCTACCTGCTCGACAGCCGGCAGGTGGCGGTGATCCACGGAGCCGCGTACGGCGCACCCGGCTACTTCCGCATCTCGTTCGCCACGTCGACGGACGTCCTCACCGAGGCCTGCGAGCGCATCGCGGCGGCCTGCGCCGCACTGTCCTCCACCACGTCCGTCTGATTCACCCGATTCATTCGAAAGGCCATCATGATCCGCGTCAGCACCAAGTTCGAGCGGCCGGAGCCCGCCGTGGTCGAGCGACTGGGCGCCTTCTCCTCGGCCACCATCCACGAGGCACAGGGCCGGCTCGGGGCGCTGGACTCGGCCATCAAGCCGGTCGACCATCGCATGTCCCTGTGCGGCATCGCCTTCACCGTCCAGTGCGCACCACGCGACAACCTGATGCTGCAGACCGCCATCGCCTACGCCCGCCCGGGGGACGTCGTGGTCGTGTCCGCCGGCGCCTACGAGGAGGCGGGCTCCTTCGGAGACGTGCTCGCCAACGCCTGCCAGGCCAAGGGCCTCGGCGGCCTGATCACCGACACGGGTGTCCGGGACACCGAGGACCTGCGCGCCCTGGGATTCCCGGTCTTCTCCCGCAGTGTGTCCATCAAGGGCACGGTCAAGGAGACCGTCGGACCGATGTGCGAACCGGTCACCGTCGGCGGCGTGCTCGTCCGCCCCGGCGATGTGATGCGGGCCGACGCCGACGGCGTGGTCGTCGTCCGCCGAGAGGACGTCGCCGAGGTGGTCGCCGCCTCACAGGAGCGGGTCGACGCCGAGGCGAGCTACATCGCCGCGTATCGGGAGGGCAGGACGGTCGTCGAAATGTGCAATCTCGCGCCGCTTCTCGCGGCGAAGGGGCTGGTGATCGAGGACTAGCGATATTGCCCAGGGCAATGCCGGAGGGCGTCGGCTGTGGCGGGTGGCGCGTCGTACTGTTCGTCGGGCCTGTGACGCTCATTCGACGCTCCGGCCGCCGGAAACCGCGCACACTGGACTGGAACCCGCCGTCACCCGTCACCAGGCCGAGAACGCCCACTTTGAATGATCTCTGGACCTGGACCTGCGGATCCTTCGAGCTCAAACGAGCGGCGGGCGTTCCGCGGCGGGGACGGGAGTACGGTGGCGGTACCGAGCGCACCTCGCACGCCGTCATCCATTTCGGCGTCGCCCTCGGGGAACGGCAATGCCGGAGCACATCGTGCCCGGTCGGAAATGAGCCGCCCCACATGAGCCTGATGAGTCTCGGAGTGCTCGCCTCCTCCCACAAGGAGAACGAGTTCCGGCTGCCGCTGCACCCCCAACACCTCGACCGGATCACCCCGGACGTACGCGAGAGGATCTTCCTCGAACAGGGCTACGGCCGACGGTTCGGCGTCGCCGACGACGCGCTGCGACCACTCGTGGCCGGCCTGCGCTCCCGCGAGCAACTTCTCGCCGAGTGCGACGTCCTGCTGCTGCCCAAACCGATGCACGACGACATCGCCGAACTGCGCGAGGGCCAGGTGCTGTGGGGATGGCCGCACTGCGTGCAGGACGAGAAGATGACCCAGATCGGCATCGACCGACGGCTGACCCTGATCGCCTGGGAAGCCATGAACCACTGGACCTCCACGGGCGCCTTCAGCGTCCATGTGTTCCACAAGAACAACGAGCTCGCCGGCTACTGCTCGGTGCTGCACGCCCTGCAACTCGGCGGGCTGACCGGCCACTACGGACGCCGCCTGCGCGCGGTGGTCATCAGCTTCGGCGCCACGGCGCGCGGAGCGGTCACGGGCCTGGGCGCCATGGGGGTCACCGACGTCACGGTGCTCACCCAGCGCGCCGCCGCGGCGGTGGCCTCGCCGATGCCCTCGGTCGTGATGGGCCACTTCGAGGAGCAGGAGGACGATCCGTCGCGCCTGCGGGCAGTCACCGCGGCCGGTTCCATGCCGCTGGCGGAGTACCTGGCCGGGTTCGACATCATCGTCAACTGCGTCCTGCAGGACACCGACGCGCCGCTCACGTTCGTCACCGACGAGGAACTCGCCCTGTTCCGGCCGGGGACCTTCTTCGTCGACGTCGCCTGTGACGAGGGCATGGGCTTCGCATGGGCCCGCCCGACCACCTTCGGCGAGCCCATGCACGAGGTGGGGCAGGGCTGCCACTACTACGGGGTGGATCACAGCCCGTCCCACCTCTGGAACTCCGCCACCTGGGAAATCAGCGAGGCGCTCCTTCCCTACCTGCGCAAGGTCATGAGCGGCCCCGCGGCATGGGACACCGACGTCACGGTCAGAAAGGCCATCGAGATCCGCGACGGCGTCGTCCAGAACCCGAAGATCCTCTCCTTCCAGCACCGGTCAGCCGCCTACCCCCACGCTCCCGAGGTCCCGGCGACTCCGCTGAGCTCAGAGGTCTAGAGATCGTTCATCGGGCACTTCGCGGGCCTGCCGGTCGGGGACGAGGCCGCCGAACAGCGCTGTCGTCGTCGGGGGCATCGTTGGCGTGACTCTTCCGGGCCGTTCGTACGGTGGTGCTGTGCCGCTCGCGACACGGGCCCCCGGCTCAATCGCTCCGATGCCGGGGGCCCGTTGGTCCTGTGCGTGTCGTCAGCGGGTGCCGGTGCGCGGGCCGTTGTACAGCTCGTCGGTGACCTTCTCCAGCCACTCGGTCTCGGGGCTGCCGTCGCCCCGGCCCTCCCACAGGGCGAGGTGCTCCATGAAGGCGTCGGGGGCGGCGCCGTGCCAGTGCTCCTCGCCGGCCGGGGTGAAGACGGTGTCGCCGGGGCGGGCCTCGATGATCGTGCCGTCACGGCCGCCGATCAGCGCGATGCCGGAGACGATGTGCAGGGTCTGGCCGAGGGTGTGGGAGTGCCAGTCGGTGCGGGCGCAGGGCGCGAACCGTACGAGGTTGAGGCGGGCGCGGGAGGGTTCCTGGCCGGCGCAGCAGCTCGTGGTCTGGACCGCCGAACCCGGCACGCCCTCCCACGACGGCCTGCGCCTCCTTGCCTCCTGGGCCGCGAGCGCGGACCAGCCCGCATCCGCGCCGGCCGACACCCGTACCTACGGGGAACCGGCACCCTGGGCCGTACTCGGCCCCTGAGTCCTTCGGTTTCAGGGAGCACGTCTCAAGGTGAGGGCGGTGAAAGCGCGTTCGCGGCTCAGGCGTTGGAGAGGGACACCTCGGTGGACTTGATGAGCGCCACGACCGGTGAGCCGGCCGCCAGGCCGAGTTCCGTGGCCGCGTCCTTGGTGATCGCGGAGGTCAGTTCGCCGCCCGCGACCTCGACCTTGACGCGGGCCATGGCCCCGCCCGCGGACACGTCGGTGACCGTGCCGGGGAGCTGGTTGCGGATGCTCACCCCGGCGACCGGGCCGGTCGCCAGGGACACCTCCGTCGACTTGACCAGGGCGCGGACGGTCGAGCCCGCGGTGAGGCCCAGGTCCTCGACGGCCTCCCGGGTGATGGCCGCGGTGAGGTCCTGGCCCCCGTCGAGTCGGATCTTGACCGTCGCCATCACCTCGCCCGGCGTGATGGAGGTGACGGTGCCGGGGAGCTGGTTGCGGATGCTCAGGCTCATGCGGCAATTATGTGCACGGAGCGGCTCGCGAGGCGCAGGTCACCGGCCGTGTCTCGGCGGACCTCGCGGACGTACGCACTCCGCGTCGCGGACGCACTCAACAGACGTCGCACGCACTCTCGGCAGAAGTCGCACGCACTCTCAGTAGACGTCGCGGACGTACCGCTTGTCCGCCGCGAGCTGTTTGACGTACGCGGAGGCCTCCGCCTCGCTCAGACCGCCGTGCGTGACGGCGATGTCGCGCAGCGCCCGATCGACGTCCTTGGCCATGCGCGAGGCGTCCCCGCACACACGGAAGTGGGCACCGTTCTGGAGCCAGTGCCACAGCTCGGGCCCGTGCTCGCGCATCCGGTCCTGTACGTAGACCTTGGCGCGCTGGTCGCGCGAGAACGCCGTGTCGAGCCGGGTGAGGGTGCCGTCGTCGAGCAGTGCGGTCAGCTCGTCCTCGTAGTAGAAGTCGGTGGCGCGGTGCTGTTCGCCGAAGAACAGCCAGTTCGGCGCCCGGTGACCGAGCGCCCGCCGCTCCTGAAGGAAGCCGACGAACGGCGCGACTCCGGTGCCGGGGCCGACCATCACCATGGGCGTCGTCCCGTCCGCGGGCGGCCTGAAGTGCGGCGACCTCTGCACGAAGACGGGCACCGCGGTGTCCGGCTCGGCGTCGGCGAGGAAGGGCGAACACACTCCGCCCCGCTGCCGCCCGCGCAGATTCTCGTACCGCACGACGGAGACGGTCAGTGAGACGAGGTACGGGTCGACGAGCGGGCTCGACGATATCGAGTACAGCCGGGGCTGCAGCCGCTTGAACACCTCGGCCCACTCGCGCGCCGATGCCCGCACCGGATGCTCGGTCACCACGTCCACGGCCTGCCGCCCCCACGACCACCGAGCCAGCTCGCCCTGGTTGTCCGGCCGCAGCAGCTTCTTCAACTCCCGGTCGTCACGCGTACGTTCACCGACGAAGCGGAGCAGATCCGGGGTGATGCGGGTGATGTCGAGATCGTGCAGGAGGGCCTCGGCGAACGGAACGTCGCCAACTCCGTCGATCGTGATGGGAGTTGTCGCGTCAAGACCGGTCACCTCCAGCCATTCGGTCACCAGATCCCGCGAGTTGACGGGCCGCACCCCGAGTGCGTCCCCCGCATCGTAGATCAGCGGGCTCTCGCTCTCCCGGGTGTCGAAGGTGAACTGGCGGACTTCCTTGCCCGCGCCGGGAAGGCTGAGCAGCCGGTTGCCGGTGAGGCGGGCGGTGGCGGGCGCGGGTTTGGGTGTCCGGGGTATCCGGGGTGTCTTCGGGGTGACCTGTCCGCTGTTTCCGAGTGCGGTGAGGATCTGCTCGAGCCAGACGTCCGCGGAGGGCTCGTAGTCCGGTTCGCAGTCCGTCCGCGGAGCCAGCCGGACGCCGCCCAACTCGTCGAGCCGCGCGTCCAGTCGGCGGCCGTGTCCGCAGAAGTCGTCGTACGAGGAGTCGCCGAAGGCCAGCACGGCGTAGCGGACGCCGTCCAGGCGCGGGGCCTGGTGCCCGGACAGTGTGTCCCAGAAGCCGGACCCGTTGTCGGGCGCGTCGCCGTCCCCGAAAGTGCTGGTGATGAAGAGCAGATCGGCGCTGTGGGCGAGCGCTCCGACGTCCGCCTCGTCCATGCCGACCAGCCGCGCGATGTGCCCGGTCGCGCTGAGCCGTTCGGCGGCGGCCGTCGCGAACTCCTCGGCGTTCCCGGTCTGCGAGGCCCACAGCACGACGACTTCGCGGTTCGCCGCCTGGGGCGCGGGGGTGTCCGGGGGCGCGGACCGGGAGTACATCCCGGCGAGCACACCGTTCACCCAGAGGGCGTGCGCCGGGGTGAAGGGGGCGTCCGGGGGGAGTACGGGGACGCCGGGGAGACCCGAGTCGAGCCCGGCGAGGAAGCCGGTCAGGTAGTGGCGTTCGTGTTCTGCGAGGACGGGCGGGGGTGTGGTTTCGAGGCCGAAGAGGCCGGCGGGCGCCGGTACGACCTCGGCCCGCGCGAGAGACATCTCGGCCCGTGCGCGTGACATCTCGGCCTGAGCAGGGGCGGCAGGCGCGGCCACCCGCGCCAGCGACACCGCACACACCTTGAACTCCGGCTGGAACGACAGCGGATCCACCGCGTCACTGGTCACCGCGTTGATGCTCAGGTACTCCCCGAACAGGTCGTTCCAGTGGAACGGAGCGAATACGCACCCCGGCCGCACCCGGTCCGTCACCACCGCGGGCAACACGGCCCGCCCCCGCCGGGAGGCGACCTCCACCGAGTCGCCCTCCGCGATCCCGAGAGAGGCCGCGTCCGTCGGATGCAACTCCACGAACGGCCCGGGATTCAGCTTGTTGAGCTTCGCCACCTTCCCCGTCTTGGTCAGCGTGTGCCACTGGTGCTGCAACCGCCCGGTGTTGAGGACGAAGGGAAAGTCGTCGTCGGGCATCTCGGCGGGCGCCAGATGCGGCCGGGCGAAGAACACCGCACGCCCACTGGCCGTCGGAAAGGTGAGGGACGGCACCCCGTTCTCCTCGCCCTCCCCACCCTTCCCGTCCACGTACCGAATCGGATTCCGGGCGGGCCCGTCCTCCCGCGCGACGGGCCACTGCACGGGCTCACCCCGCAGCCGCTCGTACGACGCACCCCGCAGATCCCACCCGGTCCGCGGATTCCACGCCCGCTTGATCTCCTCGAAGACCTGCTCGGCACTTTCGTAGGAGAACCCCTCCTCGTACCCCATCGCCCGCGCGACGGCCGCGATGATCCGCCAGTCCGCCATCGCGTCACCGGGCGGGTCGACGACGGGCCGAGCCAGGGTGAGGGTGCGCTCGCTGTTGACGAGGACGCCCTCGGCCTCGGTCCACAGCGCGCCGGGCAGGACGACATCGGCGTACGCGTTGGTCTCGGTCTCGGCGAAGACGTCCTGGGTGACGACGAACTCGGCGGCTTCCAGCCCCTCGATGACGGTGCGGCGGTTGGCGACGGAGGCGACGGGGTTGGTGCAGATGATCCAGCAGGCCTTGATCTCGCCGTCGGCCATCTTCCGGAACATCTCGACGGTGCCCTGGCCCACCCCGTCCTTGCGGATGGTCCCGCCCGGCAGTCCCCACAGTTCCTCGACGAAGGCGCGCTCGTCGTCCACCAGCACGGAACGCTGCCCGGGCAGCCCGGGCCCCATGTATCCCATCTCGCGCCCGCCCATCGCGTTGGGCTGCCCGGTGAGGGAGAACGGCCCGCTGCCGGGCCGGCAGATCGCGCCGGTCGCGAGATGCAGGTTGACCAGGGCGTTCGTGTTCCAGGTGCCGTGCGTGGACTGGTTGAGCCCCATGGTCCAGCAGCTGGTCCACTCACCGGCCTCGCCGATCAGCCGCGCGGCCTCGCGGATGTCCTCCTCCGGGATGCCGGTGATCTCGGCGACGGCGGCGGGCGGATAGTCGGCGAGGAACTCGGGCATCGCCTCCCAGCCCTCGGTGTGCCGGGCGATGAAGCCCGCGTCCGTGTGCCCGCCCTCGTGCAGCAGATGCAGCAGCCCATTGAGCAGCGCGAGGTCGGTCCCCGGCCTGATCTGCAGGAACAGATCGGCCTTCGCCGCCGTCGCGGTGCGCCGCGGGTCGACGACGATCAGCTTGGCGCCCGCCTTGACCCGCTCCATGAGTCGCAGGAAGAGGATGGGATGGCAGTCGGCCATGTTCGAACCGATGACGAGGAACACGTCCGCGCGGTCGAGATCGTCGTACGACCCGGGCGGGCCGTCGGCGCCGAGCGACAGCTTGTAGCCGGTGCCCGCGCTCGCCATGCACAGCCGTGAGTTCGACTCGATCTGGTTCGTCCGTACGAAACCCTTGGCCAGCTTGTTGGCCAGATACTGCGCTTCGAGGGTCATCTGCCCGGAGACGTAGAAGGCGACGGCGTCCGGACCGTGCTCGTCGATGATCGCGCGAAGGCGCCGGGCGGTCTCGGCCAGGGCCGTGTCGAGGGGGGCGGGGGCCGGCTCCTCGCCGCGATCGCCGCGCATCAGCGCGGTGGTCAGCCGGCCGGGCGCGGCGAGCATGTCGGCCGTGGTCGCGCCCTTGGTGCACAGGCGCCCCGAGTTCGCGGGGTGCGCCTTGTCGCCGGACGCCTTCAGGACCGTACGCCGTCCGTCGGGTCCACTGCCGATGTCCAGGACCATGCCGCAGCCCACACCGCAGTACGAGCAGACCGTCCGCACCCGCGTGCTGCCGGTCTGCGGGTCCTGTGCGGTCACGGGTGCGCCCTTCGTTCGGTATCCGGTGCCGACGATCGTACGAATTGCCCGTTACGCCGATGTCACGGCCCTTGATCATGAGGAGTTACGCACGCTACACAGCCCCGCATCGGGCCGTGTGAGGACCGGGAAACGGTGAGCCGGGGAGTCGCGGACCGTGTCGCTATTGGGCCGAACGGGTGACCATGCGTAAGAATTGGCCGGTGCAGACAATGAGTGCGAGCCAGGACGAGGTGGGCCAGTGAGCGGCCACGACGTCACCGACGAGCAGTGGGAGGGGCTTGCCCAGGTCGTTCCGTTGCGGGGCCGGGACGCATGGCCCTCGGCGGTCAACCACCGGTCGATACCCGAGGCCGTGACCGAGGCGCGGCGCCGCTTCGTGGTCCTGCGGGTCAATGTGTTCGCGGACGCGCGTGATGTCGCCGAGACGCTGATGTCGGGCATCCCCGTGCTCCTCGACCTGACCAGCGCGGAGACCGAGGTCGCCAAGCGGGTGCTGGACTTCAGTACCGGGGTGGTCTTCGGGCTGGCGAGCGGAATGCACCGGGTCGATCGGAATGTGTTCCTGCTCACGCCGCCGGGGACCGAGGTGCGGGGGCTGATGGAGGGGGCGGGGGTTCCCGGGGGCTGAAGTCCCGCGCGGGGTGCGGTCAGGTCCCTCGATAGTAGGAAGGTCATCTGGGCGTAACGGTTCGCCTGACGGCGCGGCCTTACCGTCCACATATGACCGTGTCATCTTTGGCGCCACCCTTGGTGGCCCCCACGCAGGCCGAGGCGCGCCCCGACCGGCCCGGCGCCACCGAGCTCCGGCTCGCCGCCTTCGCCGCGCACCGGCGTGCCCGGTTCCCGCTCGGACCGCTCACCTTCTTCGCCGGACCCAGCGGCAGCGGCAAGACCGGTGCCCTGCGGGCATACGAGGCACTGGCGCGGCTCGGCGGCGGAGCCGAGCTGGGTGAGGTGTTCCCGGACCCGGTCGCCTGCGTGCCCGAGCGGGCCCGGCCCGATGCCCAGCGACGGCGCGGGTTCCGTATCGGCTGCACGGTCGACGGCCCCCAAGGAGCCGTACGGCTCGATGTCGCCGTCCAGGCAGAGCCCGAACTGCGCATCGTGGGCGAGCGGTTGACGGCCGGCGGGTTGACCCTGCTGGAGACGGCGCTACGTGATCCGGAACGCCCCGTCGTCCAGGCGGCCTGGCACACCGCGGGCTCGTCCGCGGTCACCCGGGGCCCGCTCCCCGACGACCGTCTCGGCACTCCTCTCCTCGCGCTGCGTGTCTCAGGCAGGACCGACGGCGAGCGCCGGGTCCTCGCCGCCGCGGAGCAGATGGTGGTCGCCCTGCGGTCCGTGTTCGCCTGCGACCCGAGCCCCCGGCGTATGCGCGCCGCCGTCGTGGTCGGCGCGGGACGGCTGCTCCGGGGCTGCGACAATCTCGCCGAGGTGCTGTGGCGAACCCGGTCGGAGTGCGGCCACCGGTACGCGCACCTGGTCGCGGCGGCGCGCGCCGGCTGCGCGGGCCCGGTCGCGGACGTACTGGCCGAGCCGCTCGGCGACGGCAGGGTGCGTGGGCTGCTCGACCGCGGCGACGGGGTCCGTACGCCCCTCGGGCTGCTCGGGGACGGTGAGTTGAGGTATCTGGCGCTGGCCCTGGTGCTGCTCACCGGGCCCGGGGTGCTGGAGGTCGATCCGGCGGGGGAGGTCCCGGCCGCGCTGCAGGCGCTGACGGTGCTGGCCGACGGTTTCGACCGGGGGCTGGACGCGGGGCAGGCCGGAGAGCTGGTGCGGCTGGCGGCGCGGATGTGCGAGCGGGGGCACATCCGGCTGGTGGGTGCGGTGAGCGATGCCTCCCGGGTGTTCGAGGCACCTGGTGTCACGGTGGTAGACCTGACGCCGTGACGGAACTGGACGTAGCGAAGCTGCAGCGCAGGCTGGCCGAGTTCGCGGCAGCGCGGAACTGGCAGCAGTACCACACCCCCAAGAACCTGGTCGCCGCGCTGAGCGTGGAGGCGTCCGAACTGGTCGAGATCTTTCAGTGGTTGACCCCTGAGGAGTCGGCGCGGGTCATGGACGACACGGACACCGCGCACCGCGTCACCGATGAAGTGGCGGACGTTCTGGCGTATCTGCTGCAGCTGTGCGAGGTGCTCGGCATCGACGCGCTGGCGGCGCTCGACGCGAAGATCGACCGGAACGAACGGAGGTTTCCGGTGTCGGGGGAGTCGTAGGGGGGCTTTGCAGGCCTCTGCAGGCCTCTGCAGGCCTCTGCGGACCTCCGCGGGGCTCCGCGAGGAAGCGCCAAGTCCAATTGTCACTCTTCGGAGTTGTGGAGTTGTCCACATTCAATTCTGTGTCCACAGATTTCGGTCTTCCTCTGGCTTTTCGTCCCCTCCACGTTCACTCTGGGTAGTGGACAGGGGAGTTCGGGCGGACGTGCGAGCAGCGCGTCGGGACAGACGGGGGCAGCGCATGGACGCGGTGCGGCTCATCGTGGCGAGCAGGCGTGCCCTGGCGGGGACCGGGGACACACCTGAGGTGATGACGGAGGTGTGGCAGGC
The DNA here is from genome assembly GCF_040652275.1 of Streptomyces sp. NPDC048275. Taxonomy (NCBI): domain Bacteria; kingdom Bacillati; phylum Actinomycetota; class Actinomycetes; order Kitasatosporales; family Streptomycetaceae; genus Streptomyces; species Streptomyces sp. NPDC048275. Next base: position 2,656 of record NZ_JBEZLR010000073.1, on the reverse strand, counting down.
GCAGGCCCTGGCTCAGGCGATAGGCAGTCGTTTCGCCGTCTCGGGGCCACCCGAACTCCGAGGGGAGGCCCTTGGGCTGACAGAGCTGGCGGGCAGGGGGTGCGGTGTCCTGGACACGCCCACACTCGACATCGGCGACCTACGAGCCGCCCAGCTCACCGAGTTGGGCGACGCCCGCGAGGCCCTTCTGTGCCTCGGGGGTCTCCTCGGCGAGGTGGGCATCGCCCTCGTCGGCATCGCCTGCGCGGCGGACGAACAGGCGACGTACTGGCAGTGCATGGAGGCGATCGACGCAGCGGACGAATCCCGGGATCGCGTCCTGGAGATGCTGAGACGCCTGGCGGCCCGTGACCAGGGGCAGGGGCAGGGGCAGGGGCAGGTTGTGGAGCGGGGGTGGGCGACGGGGTAGGGGCGGCGGGGGCGAGGAAACGCCGTCAGGTGCGACCCGGCTCGTCCGCAAGGCCGGGCCGGGAGCCCGACAGATCCGCGTCCAACCGGGACAGATCCGCGTTCACTCCCAGAGCGTATTATTTGGTATGCGATAACCACCGCGAATGCCCAGCTCATGGCAGTGATCTCCACCCGCATCAGTCACGACCCGACCGGCAAGGCCGAAGGAGTCACCCGCCAGGAAGAGGCATGCCGGAAGCTCGCCGCTGACCTCGGCTGGCAGGTCGTCGACGTCAAGACCGACGACGATCTGACCGCGATCGGCAAGCGCGGCCAGCGGGCGCAACGCCCCGCCTTCGCCGCTCTGCTCGACATGCTGTCCGCCCGCGAGGCCGACACCGTGATCGTCTGGCAACCGACCGCCTGTACCGGCAGGCACGTGACCTTGAACCGCATGAAGGACAAGTACGCGGCGAACCGCCGTGCCGGGATCAACCACGGCGGAGGCCGCCCCTTCGGGTACACGCTGTGAAGCCGAAGGCCAAGGGCGAGACCCCCGAGATCCCGAAGTCCCGAAGGCCGACCCGCGTGAAGCGAAGCTGATCCGCGAGGCGGCAACCGCAGTGCTCGCGCACGCCGCTGACCAGAAGACCGGCATGACGCTGACCGGCATTTGAAAGGCGTGGAACGCCAGGGGGATCAAGAGCCCGCGTGGCAAGGAGTGGTCGACCCAGTCGCTTCGCGGAGTGCTGCTGTCGCCCCGGATCGCTGGACGCGTCGCGCACCAGGGCGAGGACGTCGGGCCCGCGCAGTGGGACCCGATCATCGACCGTGGAACGTGGCTCGCGGTGCGCACCGTGCTGACCGACACGGCACGGCGTTCCGGTAACGAGATCGCCAGGGAGCCCAAGTACCTCGGCAGTGGCATCTCACAGGCCCAGGCTGCCGCTGCTCGCGAGCCCGGTCCCCTCGCGGTCCTCGACCTGCCGGAGCTCGCTCGCCGCTACGAGGCCGACCCTGATGATGCCCTCGCCTGGTGGCGCCGGACGTACTTCCTCGCACGGCGCCGGAAGATTCTCGACGCGCTGGCGGTGGTCACTCTGCGGCCGGGACGTCGCGGCCGTCCGGTGGGAGTTGCGGCGGGTGGCGTCGACCCGCAATCCGTGGACATCGAGTGGAGCGAGTGACAGACGGCTCGTCGCCTGACGTCAACGAGCCGGCTGATCAACAACCGCACACGACAGAGTCCGGCCGAGGGGTGGAAGGCCGGGCTTCGTGCTGTCTACCGCTTGAGCTGAGCCAGGAAGTCGTCCACGAACTTCTCGACCTCGTGCAGGGTGTTCACTTCCTCCACGTTCAGGCGCTCGACGAAGGCCACTCCGGCGTGCCGGAGCTGCCGGTCGCGGCTGTGATCGGCGGAGGCGCGGTCCCTGTGATGCGGACCGTCGAGCTCGATGACGGCGACGCGTCCGCGATACGTGATCAGGAAATCGGGTTCGAGGACCCGCCGACGGACCCGCATGCCGCCGAGCGGCATGATCCCGATGGTTTCGTTGTCCGGCAGGGCGGCCTGCCGCTTCTTGAGCACCTGGTACAGCTCAAGCTCGCACTGATTCGTGAAGTGGAGCTGATCCTCCACCGGGTGGCGGGGCTCCAGCCGAACCTTTCGAGCCTGATTGCTGGGCTTGGGCCCGTTGGCTGTCTTCACCTGCTCCCGCCAGCCAGCGGCGAGTCGAGGAATCTCTGGGCGGACGTGAATCTCGTCCACGTCCTTGCCCGCTGGTTCGAGCACCAAGCGCATGGCGCTCCCGATGCTCTTGAGCGCTGCCTCGTCGTAGCGGGGGTATAGACGGGGCTCCACCACGAGCGCGACCCTGTAGCCCTCCTCGTCGAACTGCGTGTTCCACAGCCTGACCTCCAGCGAGGTCACGTCAGCGATCAACTCGGCAGTGTCCGTGGCTCCCTGATGCTGCATGAGGAGCGCGCTCGTGCCCAGTAGCCACTCACTGACGAGGGGGATGTTCTGCGGCGCGTCCAGGGCGAGGGACATGTCGGGCGAGGCCAGCTCATCACTCATGGACGGGATTGTGACAGGCGCCGCTGACAGCGGAAGGGCGTGAACGTCAGGCGGCTCTACCGTCTTGATCGGGTTGATCGAGCCATTCGTAGGGTGGGTCGCCCAGGGGTGCTGGGTGTGGCTATCAGGCGGCTGCCGTCTCGTGGCTTCCCTTGCTTCGCCGCCCGGCGCCCCACGACGACTCGGCCG
>NZ_JBEZLR010000072.1:0-50250 GCF_040652275.1 Streptomyces sp. NPDC048275 | reverse complement strand
CCCGTGCCGGTCCCTGGATCTGGGGCAGAACCCCACCACCAACCCGTTCCCTACGACGCCGATATGTGTACCTCCTTTGAGGAATCCAGCACTAGGTACGTTGCGCCGCGTCCGGGATGAGTCGACTCGTGAATCCCTGGTCGCGTAGACGCTCGTACGCGGCCACGACGGTATCCGGCACGGCCTGCTCGATGGCCAGACCCCAGTTGGGAAAGACGAGCACTCGTTGCAGGGCTCCGACGATCATGTCGATCACCATGCGGACGTCCCCGATGGAGTCGGCGTACTCCTCCAAGCCCATCGGCGTGGACGCGGATACGACCTCAACCTCGGGCCAGAGCTTCCGCATCATGGCGTACGAGCGCCGTTCTTCATACGGCTTGCTCACGAGCAGGACAGACGAGACCGGGACGCCGGCCTCTGCCAGCACCGCTTTGCTGAACTCGATGTTCTCGCCGGTGTTCGTGGCGCGCGGTTCCAGGAGTACGGCGGACTCCGGCACCCCGAGTTGCAACGCCCGCTCTCGGTAGTGGACAGCCTCTCCGCGCGGCATGCGTGCTCGGGTCGTTGGGCTGGTAGCCCCTGTGAACACGATCACCGGCGCCATGCCCTGGTGATACAGCTCCGCAGTCACGTCAGCCACACCTAGGTCGTGACTGCCCAGACCGACAGCCACGGAGCAGGGCCGTGGGGTGTGATGCATGCGGTGGTAGTCCCACAGAAGTCGGGCATCCGCCCATGCCTGTGCAGGGATCACTTGCTCTCACCCTCTGTCTTCGCTGAGTCGGGCACTTTGAAGTCGTACGACCATGCGAACCGCGTCGCCGCATGCACGCCGATGGCGAACTCAACTACGGTCCCATCGGCCGTGTACGTGGTGCGGTGCAGTTCCACCACCCACTCACCCGGCGAGAGCTGGAGTAGCTGAGCCTCTTCCCCCGTGGGCACCCGCGCGAAGAGTTCCTCGGTCATGTGGTCGATCTCGTATCCGGCGTCGTACAGGACACGGAACCCGCCGCCTCGCCCGGCAGGGCCCGGGGTCGGGTCGACGATGCGGGTTCCTTCGACGTGTTCGGGCCGGTAGTAGCTGGTCAGGGTGTGAGTCGGCTGCGTGCCCTCTTTCACTACGCGCGCCCGCGCGTAGACGTCGGCCCCCTCGGGCAAACCGTGAGCTGCGGCCACGGCTGCCGGCGCTTTGACCCGGCTGACCGTCTGGGTCTGTTCGTTCCGGCGGTACGAGCGACCGGATGCCACGCGGTCGGCGATGAACGCGACTTCATCACCGTCGCGCCATTTCGCCTTGTCGTACCGCGCGATACCGAGCCGCTTGAGCGGCTGTTGCTGGCGCACCACGGTGCCGTGGCCCCGCGAAGAAGTCACCAGCCCCTGGGCTTCCAGTTCCTTGTACGCCTTGTGAACGGTGTCCTTTGACCCCTCGCCGGCCGCGACCAGGTCTCTGATCTGGGGCAACTGGGCGCCCGGCTTGATCTCGCCGCTCCTGATCTGCTCCGCGAACCTGTCCGCCAGTTCGCGCCACTTCGGTGCCACGCAGACCTCCTTTCGACGGGTCCCAGTGAAGCACAGTCCCAGGACTGCGGTGCATTCTCTTCTCAGGCCGCTCGCAGTCCTAGGACAGCGAACGGAAGAGCCCCAGCAGTTCGAAGCAGCCCAAAGAAAAACACTCTGTTGAGTTCTCAAAGAACAGATCCTCCCCAGCAAGCGCGGTAACCCCTGGTCAGAGGGGTTCTCGTCCTCACGAGACCCGCCGGGCGCTCTGCGGTAGACCCGCCCCACCTCCGCAAGCAAGCGGGCGGGCGCGCACGGGTTCTGTCCCGTGCGCGGTACAGCGCAACCCGACCTTTCCGCAGCTCATCCGCTGCGGCCGGTTGCCTCCGCTGCTCGTCTCGTACGAGCGGCGTTGAGGGGAGCCGGAAACCCGACTTCAACGGCGCGCGGCCCCGGGTGGCTAGACCCGGGGCCGCTGTTCGGACCGTTCCACGCTGAGAGGAACACGACCCAATGAACCACATCGTCACTGTTCAGGCGGCTGTTACCGCGTTCGCCGACTGGATCGAGCCCACGAACGCGGAACTGGATGCGATCGAGCGGGAGATGCCCGTCATCACGGCGGACATCGACCTGCTCGACGCGCAGATCATCACCCTGGACCGCACCCCCAGTGAGTTGGACTCCCAGCGCATCCGGCGGGCCCGGCGCCGCCTGCTCACCGCCTGCCGCGAGCACGCCAACCGCACCCCCGCCGGATCGCTGCCGGAGGTGGGCGCGTGAGCATCACCGGCCAGAATCTGATCGCTGCGCACGCTGAGGTGAAGGCGGAGATCGCGCGGACCGACAACAAGACCGCGCTGTTGCTGGCGTTCGTCGGCGCAGTACTCGCCGGCGCCTGGACCATCGGCAGTTCCCTCCCGCTCACCGCGCCCGCCGTGGTAGTCGGTGCTCTCGGTATGGGGCTGCTGGTCGGAGCGGCGGGGCTGCTGCTGCGCTCCACGCGTCCCAACCTGCGTGGCCGGCACGGCTTCCCGCTGTGGGCCACCCTCACCCCCGAGCAGATCACCGCCGCGGTGTCCGGTGACCTTGCTGCCGACATCGCGGTTCTGTCCCGCCTGGCGGTCGCCAAGTTCACCTGCCTGCGCCGCGCGGTCGACCTGACCCTCACCGGCGGCACCCTGCTCATCCTCGCGGTGCTGATCGCGGCGGGAGGTGCGCGGTGAGCCTCAACCGCAAGGGGCGCGCCGCCCTCGTCCTGGCGCTGGCCGGTGTGGTCGGCATGGCGTTCCGCGTGTCGTGGAACGCGCTCAGGGACATCGCCAACGCGATCGGCGCGGACCACACCGCCGCCACCCTCTACCCATTCGTGGTCGACGGCCTGATGGCCCTCGCCCTGGTCGCCACCCTCGTACTGGTCGGCGACGACCGGAAGTTCGCGCTGCGGGTGCTGGGCACCTACACCGCCGCCTCCCTGGTCCTCAACTACGTGCACGGCCTCGTTCCCGCGCTGCACGGCGCCACGGTCGACTGGGGACGGTTGGCCGACTGGGACCCCGCCAACTGGGCTCTGGTCCTGCTGGCCACGTCGCTTCCGGTCGGGTCGATCTACTTCGGTTCCGATCTCGTCGCGAAGGTGCTCCATCACCAGTCCGCCCCGATTCCGACTCCGGTCGCGAATGCGGAGGAATCGGCCGAGACCCCAATGAAACGGTCTATGGCTGACCTGCCGGAATCGACCCCGGAACCGATCATCCCGCCCATCGTGGTGAACCCGATCCGGCTGGCCGACCCGGTGCCGGTCGGGTTCCTGAAGTCGGCTCTCCCCCTGAAGCCCGTACCCGCGATCGGGTCGGCCCCGGTCACGCCGATCGAGTCGACTCCGAAGCGCACGGTGGCGGCCACGTCAACCCGCCCGCGCGGGGCGACCGGCCGGCTCCCGGACGCGGCACGCTCACCCCGGCCCAAGCGCACGCCGGCCGAACTGCTCGATGAGGCCCGTAACGCGATGGCCGGTCTGCCGGACGCAAAGGTGACCGCAGAGGGCATCCGCCGCGAGGTCCACACCTCGCCGGCCAACGCCCGCGTGCTGCGCGACACCCTGCTTGCCGAGCGCGCCGGTACGGCTGTTGGGACGCCGTGATGTCCGCCGCCTACGGCAAGTGCTTCGACCCGACCGGCGCCCGCTACGGCATCCCTACCTTCCCCTGGAAGTACGCCCCCAGTGACGAGGAGTTCGCCACGCGCCGCCAGTTGAGGGCGCGTGGCCTGCGTCCGGGGGGTCAGCCGATAGCGGCGCAGGTCATGCGCATCAACCGCCGCGCCGGCACGGTCCGGGTCGCCTACCTCTACCGCATCGACCGCGCCCTGCCGGTACGCCCGATGACCTCGCGGAAGTGGGGCGCGCTCGCTCTCGCGATGCTCGCCCGCCGCACCTGCCCGATCTGCCAGATCACCTACAGCTACTGCATGCCGCGTTCGCTCGGCTGCTGCGTGCTGTGCGCCTACCCGGAAGGAACTGCCTGACATGGGCAACAACGCAGAGATCCGCCGTGTGGACCGCGAGATCGTCACGGCCACCGCCAAGCTGGAAGCGGTCAAGCGCGGTGAGTGGTGGCCGCTGACCGGCTCGGAGAAGCGCAAGATGTTCGGCGCGCTCGCCGGCGGCTCCCGCAGTGTCGTGCGGGGCAACAGTCCCTCCCGCGCGGAGAGCAAGCTGGACCGGCTCTCGGAGCAGATCGAGAGTCGGCTTGAGACCGAGCTGAGCGCGCTGCGGACCGTGCGGGAGACCCTCGTTCGTGAGGACGCCAAGGCCAAGGCCAAGAACGTGGCGGCGGGCAAGAAGTCCTCGTCATGGTGGTGACCACGGACCGCCACCGCTGCCCGGCCGCGCACCCCGACGACCCGACCCCCTGTGTGGGGCCGCCCGTGGTGACCGTGCTGGACGCGGTCGACGCCGGCGCGGACGGGTGCGAGCACCACGGCGCCCGGCTGCTGGCCTCCCTGGACGGGGGCCGCGTCTACGCCTTGCCCGACGCCCCGCAGGGTGCCGCAATCCGGGTCTTCAAGGCCGCTGACGGCATCCGCCCGTTCTGCTGGTACGAGGACGCGCCGCGTACCGAGCCGTCCCAGCTCAGCCGTGCCGAGAACCGCGCCCGGCACCAGCACTGACCTCCCCGAACCTTCCGCCTTTTGCTGTGCCTCCGGACCGCTGGTCCGGGGGCAGTCAGGAGTACCTGCGTCATGTCCGAACCCGCCACCGAAACCCCTGAGAACACCGTGATGGGCACTGTCCACCGCCTCGACGACCACCGCACCGGCACCACGGCCCTGGTCGTCGACCTCGCCAAGCCCACCCCCGACACCGCCCCCGACGCTCCGGCCGTAGAACCGGCTCCGGTGGGGGAGGCGGTCGACCGGCCCGGCAACCCGCTCGCCGACTGGCTGACCGTCCCCGACGCGCCCGTGCTGCCCGCGTGGGCCCGCTCACGGGACTCCGTCATCGCCAACGTCCAGGCACTCGGACGCCTCACCTGGTGGCACACCCGCTACCACGGCTTCCGCACCCCGAAATACCTGGTCAAGACCATACTGTTGGCCGCGCGCGGGTTCTTCCGCGCGGTGGCCGGTCTGTGGCCGACGCTGTCCGCGCAGGACCACAGCGCCGCAGTGAAGGCACTGCGGGCGCAGGTCAAAGCCCGGCCCGAGGACGTCGACCTCGCCGCCCGCTTGCAGATGGCCCACTACGCCCGCACCCAAACCCGACGTTGGCGCTTCGGTGCCGCCGCCGCAGCGGTCGCCACCGCCGCGCTCGGCATCGCGCTCGCGCCCCCACTCTTCCAAGCCGGGATCGCCGCCGCCGTGGTCACGCCGCTCGCCTACCTGGGACGCGGCAAGGAAACCCACCTCCTGGACCAGGCAGCGCCGCCGCTGAAGGTGGACATGTCCGCGCAGCAGCTCAACGACGCTCTGCGCGCCGCCGGCCTCCTCAAAAGCGGCAGCGGCAAGGACGAAAAAGACCTTCCGAAGGTGTCGTGCACGATGGGCCCCGTCCGCGACGGCCGCGGCTGGGCCGTGATCTTCGACCTGCCGCGCGGCGGCGGCAAGACCGCCTCCGACGTGCTGGCCAAGCGGGAGGTCATCGCGCAGGAACTCGGGGTCGACGAGATCCAGGTCATCATGTCCCGGGTCCGCGCGGCCAAGGGCGGCAACGCCGGCCGCGTCTCCATGTGGGTGGCCGACGACGACCCCTACCTCGGACCGCTCAACCCCTCCCCGTTGGAGAAGGCGGAGAAGTTCTCCATCTGGGACGCGGTCCCCTTCGGGCAGGACGCCCGGGGCAACCGCATCGACGTGCCCGTCATGTGGCAGTCCATGTTCTTCGGTGGCCTGCCCCGCCGGGGCAAGACGTTCTCCCAGCGCCTGCTGACAGCGGCCGGTCTGCTGGACGCCTACGTGCGTCACTACGTCGCGGACGGGAAGGGCGGCGCCGACTGGATGCCCATGAAGGGTGTGGCGCACCGCCTCGTCATGGGGGCCGAAGACGATGCGATCGACGCCCTCAAGGCCATGCTGCGCGAGTTGTTGGCGGAGATGGAACGGCGGTTCGCGCTGCTGCGGGACCTGCCGACGTCGGTGTGCCCGGAGGGAAAGCTGACCCCGGACATCATGGTCAAGTACAACCTGCCGGTCATCTTCGTGACGATCGACGAGTTGCAGGAGTACTTCACCGCGATGGAGCGCGAGGACCGCGAGCAGGTCATCAATGACCTGTGCCGCGTCGCCCGGCGCGGTCCGGCCGCCGGGTTCATCTCCAACTTCGCCTCCCAGCGCCCCGACGCGGAATCGGTGCCGGCGAAGCTGCGGGAGATCATCACCATCCGCTACTCCACCCAGGTCGTCGACCGCACCAGCTCCGACATGGTGCTCGGCAAGGGCAAGGCCGCGCAGGGCGCCGACGCCTCGGTGCTGTCCGAGGACCACAAGGGTGTGGGTGTCCTGGTCACCGGCCCCGCCTCCTACGTCACCGTGCGGGCCGACTACCTCGACGGGACCGGGTTCGCCGCTCTGTGCCGCAAGGGCCGCACCCTGCGCGAAGCGGCCGGACAGCTCACCGGAGACGCTGCGGGTGACGTGACCGCCGCTGCCGACGCGGCGGGCCTGAGCGTGCCCGCGATCGTCTCGGATGCCCTGGAGGTCATGCGGCACTCGCCGCGCATGTTCACCACCGACCTGCTCGCCGGTCTCGTCAACCTCGACGAGGACGTCTACGGCGACTTCAACGCCGAACGACTCGCCTCCGAACTGGAGAGCGCGGGCGTCAAGCGCACCAGCAAGCAGGTCAAGATCAGCGGCGCGAACGGGGCTGGCTACCAGCGCCGCGACATCGAAGCGGCCGTGCCCGCCGAGGTACTGCTGAGCGTCGGCAGGTAAAGACCCCCCGCCCTACCCCAACCCCCTCCAGAGACCCCTTCACCCGGCGGCGCGCGCTCTTCCGTGACCGCCGCCGGGTAGAGGGGACTCCTTACCCCGGTAGAGGGCCAGGTAAAGGCCCCTGACCTGCAAGGTAAGGCCGGTAAAGGGGGCTACGCGGCCCCCTGATCAACCCCTCACAACCGCCCCGTGCAGGGGCGCCCCGCCTCCCCAAACCATGCCCGGAAGGGACCCCGCATGTACCCCGAGACCACCCCCGGCCAGACCCGTCCCGACGTCGGCATGACCGACGAGCAAGCCGCGAGCGAGGCTCGCAGGATCATCGCCGACGCCTACCAGCCCACCGCCTACCGCGACGACACCCCCGTGCCCGCCCGGGGCGACGCCCCGCCTGTCGCGCAGCCGGGGCGGCCCCCGATGAGTCAGGGCGCCACCGACGCGAGCGTGCTCATGCTCGCCGGCGCCACCGCCACCACCATGGTCGGCGGCACGGCGGCCGTGCTCATGTACGTCTCCCAGTTCGCCGACCCGCTCGTGTGCGGCCTCGTCTTCGGGGCGCCCACCGCCCTCGTGCTCGCGCTCGCCCGGCTCCTCAAGGGCGCCAAGCCCGCCCCCGACGTCCACCACCACTACGAGGGCCCCGTCTACCAGGACCTGCGCAACATCCACAGCCGGACCGCCGGCGTGTGGGCCAGGACCGACAACCAGCAGTGACGCCAAGAGCGGCCCCCCAATTCCGCCAAGAACCCGGGGCCGCTCTTGTCCAACCCGTCCTCAACAGACCTGTTGGAGGTCACCCAGCATGACCCAACCCACTGACATTCGGCGAGTAGCCCCGCTGCACACCGCGCTGACGCTCGCCGCGAACGGGGTCCCGCCCCTGCCACTGCGGGCGGGGAAGGTGCCGTTCGGCAACTGCCGCACCTGCGCGAAGAACGCGTGCGGTGGCCGGCCGAACATGAAGACCCCGGGCCCCTGCATGTGCCCCGGCGTCTGCCACGCGTGGGCCGCCGCCACCACCGACCCGCACGTCCTCAACTCCCCCCAGTGGGCGGCGGCATGGCGACAGGCGGCGGCAGTTGGCTACCACCCCGGCGGCGCCGGGCTGACCGTGATCGGCCTCGACAACGCGGCGGCGGTCGCGTGGGCCCGCGCGACGCTGCCCGCGACCCGGACCGTGCCGACGACCCGGGGTGAGCACTGGATCTATCAGGGCGTCATGCAGTCTGCGAACGCGGTACGGCCCGGCGTGGACATCAAGTCGCTTATGTCCTACACCCGTTGGCTGGGATCTGGCTCCGGCACCATGGCCGCTCTCCCGGACGCTGCGCGCGCCCTGGCAGTAAAGGAACCGTCCCCGGCCCGCAGGGCGCCACAGACCGTCTCGGCGCCCTTGGGAGGCCAGGACGGGGAGTGCCGCCATCGCGCGCCCGTCTTCCTGGATCGTGGGATCGCGATGGCGGAGCAGCAGATCACCGGCGCCCGTGAGGCGGTGCACGCGACCGTCTACCGGACGTTCCTGGCCGTGCTGTCCACGCACGGCCGGTGCGGCTGCCTCACCGACACGCACGTCGCCAAGCTGTTCACCGCCGCGCAGGCCAAGGGCGAATCACCCCGGCACTGCATGGACGCGTGGACCAACGCCCGCACCACGTTGGGACTGTGACCATGGCCGACGACGAGAAGAACCCCGCCCGCGAGATCATCACCGACTACGCGCAGGCCCACTTCCGGTACTTCCGTACGCCGGACGGGACCGTGTACGCGCAGAAGAACGGCCACCCCATCGCCCGCCCGATCCGCTCCCAGGGCACCACCGGCAGCCACCGCCAAGAACTAATGGTCGGCCTGTTCAAGGACGGGCGCGGCGTGTTCAACGGCACCGCCCTCAAAGAGGCGTTGGACCTGATCGAAGCGCTCGCGCTGTCCGAGGACGTACAGCCCGTGCACATCCGCGTCGCCCCCGGATTCGACGGGGCGACGTGGCTGGACTTGGGCCGCGACGACGGACAGTCCGTCCGTATTCACCCCACCGGCTGGGACATCCTCACCCCCGACCCGCAGGAAGTGTGCTGGCGGCGCACCCAGCTCACCGGTGAACTCCCCCTGCCCGCCAAGGACACGAACGGCAAGGGCATCGACCTGTTGATGCGGCTGTGCAACTTCGCCGGCGCGGAAACCGAGTGCCTGGCAATTGCGTGGCTGATCGGCTGCCTCGGTCCGTCCGTGCCCGTCCCCGCCCCTTTCCTCACCGGCCCCCAGGGCGCCGGGAAGTCCACCGGCGGACGCATGCTCGTACGGATCATCGAGGGCATGAGCGGTGACCTGCGCCGGGCCCCGAAGGACGAGGAGAACCTGATCGCGGCGGTCGCGGCCGGATGGGTTACCGCCCTGGACAACCTTTCGCACATGACGCCGGACCTGTCCGACGCGATGTGCTGCATCGTCACCGGAGCCGAGAGCGTCAAGCGCGCCCTGTTCACCGACGGGGACGTGTTCCGCGTCGGCTACCGCCGGCCACTGCTACTCACCGGTATCGACGTCGGCGTCATCCGGCCCGACCTCGCCGAACGCCTCCTCCCGCTCCGGCTGGAACGACCCCGCATCCGGCGTACCGAGGCCGAACTGTGGGCGGAGTACGCGGAAGTTCTGCCCATCGTGCTCGGGTCCCTGCTCGACCTCACGGTCAAGGTCCGCGCGGTGGAAGCGGAGACCCCCACCGACCTGCGGATGGCGGACTTCGCCCATCTGTGCGCGCAGCTCGACGCGGCAATCGGCCTCGGAGCGCTCTCCGCGTACCGGGCCAGGCTGGACGATCTGAACGACGACGTGATCGAGGGCGACCTGCTGGCACAGACCGTCCTCAGGCACGCCGACACCATCGAGCCGGGTATGGCGCAGCGCATGACGTCCACGGAGTGGCTGCATTGCCTCAGCCGCCTCTACAGCGGCGACGACTGCCGACCGCTGCCCAAGGGGTGGCCGACCACGGGCAAGGTGCTCTCCGACCGTCTCAAGCGTCTTCAACCGACCCTGGCCGCCCGGGGTGTCCTCATCGACTCGGGCCGTACCAGTGAGGGCCGCTACCTCGAAATGACCCGCCCCGCCCCGGCGCTCCCGCACGGGCAGCAGCGGATGCTCTGACCCGCGATCCACACGCTCACCCGAACAGCAAGAGGAGCACCACCCCGCCGGGGCGTGCTCCTCTTGCTGTTCGGCGCTCGCGCCGCCCTAAGGACGTGCCGCGCAGCGGCTCCTTCTTCACGCTCTGAGCGGCACCGCACTACACCAGACACCCCTCTCTTTTTCCTAAGAGGGAAGACGCTGCGTCATCTGCGTCATGCGAGCCGGAAAATGGCCCCTGACCTGCGGCTACCGCCATGACGCAGACGGCCGCGCCTGCGTCATCCTGCGTCATCTGCGTCATGGGCCGCGTCACGGATGACGCAGCCCATGACGCAGGCCTCGCCGCCTGCGTCACTCAAAACCGCAGGCCAGAAGCCTGAATGACGCTGATGACGCAATGACGCAGAAATCCGCACCTCGGACAGGCGCGAGCCGAGGCCCGAGCCCAACTCCCCGAAGGCGAAGACGAATTGCCCAGGAGGCACCCGGATGAGCACCGCGATCGCCGCCCCCGTCGACCGACTCCTGTACAAGCCCGAGGAAGCCGCCGAGGCACTCGCCCTTGGCCGGTCCACGGTCTACGAGCTGATGGCCGAGGGAGCCCTGAAGTACATCAAGTTGGGTCGCACGCGCCGGATTCGGCGCACTGATCTCGAAGCCTTCGTAGCCGCCCTCGCTCTGCTGCCCAACTGACCTGAGCACACCCTGAGGCGCCCCGAGCACTCCGCTCGGGGCGCCTCCCGCGTGGAGGAACACACATGAGCCCCCGGAAGTCGAATCTGGAATCGACCATCTACTTCGGTGACGATGGCTGGTGGCACGGTCGCGTGACCATGGGCGTGCTGGCCGATGGCAGCCCCGACCGCCGCCACCGCATGGCTCGCACCGAACCCGCAGTGCGCCGCAAGGTCCGCGAGCTGGAGAAGCTCCGGGACAAGGGACGCGCCCCGGTGGCTGGCCGCAAACCGACCGTAGAGCAGTGGATGACCACGTACCTGACCGATATCGCGCGCCTGAAGCTCAAGCCGCGTTCGCTCGATGACTACTGGTCCAAGACCCGCAACGACATCGTTCCTGGCGTCGGGAAGCACCGCATCGACAAGCTCGCCCCCGAGCACCTTGAGCAGATGTACCGGGCTATGCTCGACGCCGGTCACGCCCCGTCCCACATCGTCAAGGTGCATCGCATCCTGTCGCGGGCCCTGAAGATTGCCCACCGCCGCCGGATGATCGGCGAGAACGTCGCCACCCTGGTCGACCCGCCCTCGATCGACGAGACCGAGGCGAATCCGTTCACCCAGGAAGAGGCCAAGGCGTTCCTGGAAGCGGCGGCCAAGCGGCCCACGTTCATGCGGTGGATCGTCGGCGTGGGCATGGGGTTCCGGCAGGGTGAGACCTTGGGGCTGCGGTGGCCGTACGTCGACCTACAGGCCGAACTGTTCCACCCCAAGTGGCAGCTACAGCGCCTCACCTGGCGGCACGGCTGCGGCGACGCTCACGCCTGCGGGGCGCGTCTGCACCGCTTCGAGCTCTGCCCGCCGAACTGCGCCACGCACAAGAACTACAAGCGCGGCTGCCCGAAGCCGTGCACCGCGACGTGCGTCAAGCACGCGAGCATCTGCCCCGACCGGAAGGGCGGAGGACTCGCCTTCACCCGCCCCAAGACCAAGAAGAGCACGAACCCCGTACCGATCCCGCCCGCCTTCGTCCCCTACCTGATCGCGCACAAGGCGCAGCAGGACGAACTACGGGAGGCGGCCGGCGAACTCTGGCAGGAGCACCATGCCGTGTTCACCCGACCTGATGGCCGCCCAATCGACCCCCGCGCCGACTGGGAGGAATTCAAGGAACTGCTCGACGAGGCGGGCATCACAGACCGTCGCCTGTACGACGGGAGCCGCCACACCGCCGGCACGATCCTGAACGAACTCGGGGTCGACATGCCCACGATCATGGAGATCCTCCGGCACACCCAGATCAGCCAGACTCGCCGCTACGTCAAGGGCCGCTCGCATCTCTCGAAGGACGCCATGCGCCGCATGGGAGACACGTTCCTGCCCGCCCCGGAACCTGCCCCTGCGCCCGCAACTGAGACTAGAACTGAGACTGGAGACCGCCGCGCGGCCCGCTCCCGCGCCCGCCGCCGCGTCCGGTAAAAGCAAAAGCCCCAGGTCACGGCGAGTGAGTCCCAGGGCTTCTACAGAGCCGCCTTCGGGATTCGAACCCGAGACCTACGCATTACGAGTGCGTTGCTCTGGCCATCTGAGCTAAGGCGGCGCGCTGTCCGCACCATGGTGCGATCAGCAACGTCGGTAAGTCTACACAGTTTCCAGGGGTGCTCCGTACACACCCCCGGAGGGCCCGCAGAGGGCCCGTTCCGGGGTGGGCGGGAGGGGCTATGAGCAGCGCTTTCCCTTCGGTGGAGGGGGGCCCTGGAGGAGGTAGCGGTTGATCGCGGAGTCGATGCAGGTGCTGCCACGGCCGTAGGCGGTGTGGCCGTCGCCGACGTAGGTGAGGAGGGTGGCGGAGGAGAGCTGGGAGGCGAGGGACCGGGCCCAGGAGTACGGGGTGGCCGGGTCTCGGGTGGTGCCGACCACGAGGATCGGAGCCGCACCCTTCGCGTCGATACGGTGAGGTTCACCGGTGGGCCTCACCGGCCAGTACGCACAGTTCAGGGAGGCCCAGGCCAGGCCGGCGCCGAAGACGGGGGACGCCTTCTCAAAGGCGGCGAGGCCCTTGTCCACCTGCCCCGGAGTGGAGAACGCGGCCGGGAGGTCGAGGCAGTTCACGGCCGCGTTGGCGAACATCAGGTTCGCGTACTTGCCATCAGGATCACGCTCGTAGTAGCTGTCGGAGAGGGCGAGCAGGGCGGCGCCGTCCTTGTCCTTCATCATCGCCGACGCGAGGGCCTCACGCAGTTGGGGCCAGGCCCCCTCGTCGTACATCGCCGCGATCACGCCCATCGTCGCCAGTGACTCGCCGAGCTCGCGGCCGTCCGCGTCGCCGGCCGGGATCGGCGCCGCGTCGAGCCGCTTGAAGAAGGCGCTGAGGTTTTTGCCCACCTGGTCGGGGCTCGTTCCCGGACCGCCCAGCGGGCAGTCGCTCTGGCGTACGCAGTCCTTCGCGAAGGACTGGAAGGCCGTCTCGAAGCCGGCTGTCTGATCCTCGTTGAGTTTGCGGGCGGGCAGGGACGGGTCCAACGCGCCGTCCAGGACCATGCGGCCCACCCGCTCCGGGAACAGCCCGGCGTATGTCGCCCCGAGGAACGTCCCGTACGACGCCCCGACGTAGTTCAGCTTCTGGTCGCCCAGAACCGCGCGCAGGATGTCCATGTCACGGGCCGCCTCGACCGTGGAGACGTGCCGGAGCAGATCGGGCGAGCGTCGCCCGCAGCCCTCGGCGAACTTCTTGTAGGCGTCGACCAGTTCACCCGTCTCCCTCGTGTTGTCGGGGGTGATGTCCGTCTGCGTGTACGCGTCCATCTCGCGGCCGGTGAGACATTGGACCGGCTCGCTGCGGGCCACCCCGCGAGGATCGACCGCGACCATGTCGTAGCGGGCGCGCACCTGGGCCGGGTAACCGATCCCCGCGTACGACTGCAGGTAGTCGATCGCCGATCCGCCGGGGCCGCCCGGGTTGACCATCAGTGATCCGAGGCGTTTGCCAGGACCCGTGGCCTTCTTTCGGGCTACGGCCAGTCTGATGTTGCCCGAGGACGGCTTGGCGTAGTCGAGCGGCGCCTTCACCGTGGCGCACTCGAAGCCGGGGACACCGCAGCTGCGCCAGGTCAGCTTCTGCCCGTAGTACGACGACAGCGCCGACGGCGTGGAACTGGGAAGCGCGGCGAGCACCGCGTCCGCCGACGCCGATGCCCTCGCTGTTGTGGTCGAACTCCCCGAGGAGCAGGCGGAGACGAGCAGCGCGGTGGCGGCCAGCAGCACACCGCCCATACGGATCGACCGCACGGCGGGAAGGGACGGAATCGGCCGGCGGGACCCGGTCGGCCGAGGAGTGCGCCTGAAGTACATCTCGCGAGCGTAACCCTCCGCGACGCATTGATCACCATCAGTCGTGGGTGTGATTCGTACGAGTGATGCCGACAACCCGTGGCGCGGTCCTCACGCACCCCACCCGCGCTGCCGGTCCACCGGTCACGTCGGTCGCGTCAGCCATGCCCGGCGCGTCGGTCATGCCCGGCGCGTCAGGCATCCAGTCGCACCCGTCACGAGTCGTACCCGTCACGCCGCCCGCTCCCGGACACGGCGGGCGCGCTCAACCCGCCCGCAGCGCCATCGTCATCGCCTCTACCGCGAGCAGCGGGGAGACATTGCGGTCGAGGGCCTCACGGCACGCGGCGATCGCGTCGATACGGCGCAGGGTCGCTTCCGGAGAACTGCCGCGGGCCAGGCGCTCCAGCACGTCCTCGGCCTCCGTGTTGGCGAGGGCCACACGGGAACCGAGCTGGAGAGCGAGGACGTCGCGGTAGAAGCCGGTGAGGTCGATGAGGGCCAGGTCCAGGCTGTCGCGCTGCGTACGCGTTCTTCGGCGCTTCTGCCGGTCCTCCAGCTCCTTCATGACACCCGCGGTGCCGCGCGGCATACGGCCGCCCTGCGACGCGCCCATGGCCGCCTTCAGATCCTCGGTCTCCTTCACATCGACCTCCTCGGCGAGTTGCTTCGCGTCTTCGGAGGCCGTGTCGATCAGCTCCTGGGCCGCCCTGAGGCAGGCTCCGACGTCGTCGACCCGGAGCGGCAGCTTGAGTACGGCCGCCCGGCGCTCGCGGGCGCGCGGATCCGTGGCGAGGCGGCGGGCCCGCCCGATGTGTCCCTGCGTCGCGCGCGCTGCGGCGGCCGCGACGTCGGGCTCGATGCCGTCACGGCGTACGAGGATGTCGGCGACCGCGTCCACCGGCGGAGTGCGCAGGGTGAGCAGGCGGCAGCGGGAGCGGATGGTGGGCAGGACGTCCTCGATGGACGGGGCGCACAGGAGCCAGACCGTGCGGGGGGCCGGTTCCTCGACGGCCTTCAGAAGTACGTTGCCCGCGCCTTCCGTGAGGCGGTCCGCGTCCTCCAGGACGATGACCTGCCAGCGGCCGGTCGCCGGCGACATCTGGGCGCGGCGGACCAGCTCGCGGGTCTCCTTCACACCGATGGAGAGGAGGTCGGTGCGGACGATCTCCACATCGGCGTGCGTCCCGATCAGGCTGGTGTGACAGCCGTCGCAGAAACCGCAGCCGGGGACTCCGCCCAGCGCGCGGTCGGGACTCACGCACTGGAGCGCCGCCGCGAAGGCCCGCGCCGCGGTGGAACGCCCCGAACCGGGCGGGCCGGTGAACAGCCAGGCGTGCGTCATCTTGGACGCCTCGGGGAGCGGGGTGGCCGAGGCGACCGCCGTGACGAGGGCGTCGGCGTCACGCGCGGCGGCGGCGAGCTGCTCGCTCACCTTGTCCTGGCCCACCAGGTCGTCCCATACGGGCATGGGGGCACCGCCCTTTCGTCGCACTTTGCCTTGCCGCGTCCATTGTGCGGGTCGCCACTGACAACGAGGCCCAGGACCGGAAGGAGTGAGGGACGGCGACCGCCTCGAACGCAACAGCGGTGACCGCCCGAACCTCACCCGCAGCGACCGCCGGTCTCAGCGGCGGCGCCGACCGTCCCGCCCCTCGTCCGGGTCGTCGTCCTCACGCGGGCCCAGCAGCTCGTCCGCCAGGGTCGGGAGATGGTCCAGTGGGGTCTCCTCCGCCCAGTCGGAGCGGGGACGACGGCGCGGGGCTCCGTCGGCGTCGACCTGGGGCAGCTCGCGCGTACGGTCGCTGGTGCCGTCGGGCCCCGGTGCCGGCCGCTCGTCCCGGAAGAACCCCGCGGGCACCCGGTCCGCGGGATCACCCGCTGGAGCACCCGTGGGGGAGCCCGCGGAGGCGCCGGCGCCTCCTTCCCGTACGGGAGGAAGCACCGCCGTCTCATCGGCCGCGCCCGGCGCTACCGGTGGCAGCACGGCCGTCTCGTCCGCGGCCCTCGGGACCACCGGCGGCAGTACCGCCGTCTGATCGGCCGCCCCCTCGGGCGCGGGCGGCTTCGGCAGCGTGGCCGTCTTCTCCAAGTCGATCCGGGAACCCGACGAGTCGGACCCGGAACCAGCATCGGACACGGATCCAGAATCGGACCGGGAACCACCGCGGCCGTCGCCCGACCTCACCGGCCGCAACACCGTCGTCTCGTCCACCGCCCCGCCCGCCGCGGCCGGCGGCGCCACAACCGGCGTAGGCACCGTCGTCTCGTTGTCGGGGACGGCACCCGCAGCCGAAGCCGACGCGGAAGTCGAAGCCGCAGTCGCGGCGGCTGCCGCAGTCTCCGCAGCCGCCCGCCGCGCCTCCTCCGCCCGCAGCAAGGCCTCCTCGGCCTTCCGCTGCTTCTCCAGGCGGCGCTCCTCCGCCTCGGCCCGCAGCCGCGCTTCCTCCGCGGCCTGCTTGCGCAGCCGCTCCTGTTCGGCGGCCCGAGCCTGCTCCTCGGCCAGCAGACGGGCCCGCTCCTCCTCGGCGCGGCGGCGGGCCTCCTCGGCGCGCTGCCGGGCCTCCTCCGCCTGACGCTCGGCCTCGCGTCGCTGGGCCTCCTCCAGCTCGCGCTGCTTGCGCTCCTCCTCCTCCGCGCGCAACCGGGCGAGCTGTTCCTGGCGCTCACGCTCCAGGCGCTCCTCCTCGGCCTTGCGGGCGGCCTCTTCCTCGGCCTTGCGCCGGGCTTCCTCCTCGGCCGCCTTGCGAGCCTCTTCCTGGGCCTTCACCTCGGCCGCAGAGAGGGGCAGCATCACGTCGAGCCGGTGCCGGACGACGGTGGTGACCGCCTCGGGCTCCTGCGCGGCGTCGACGACCAGGTACCGGCCCGGGTCGGCGGCCGCCAGTGTCAGAAACCCGGACCGCACGCGCGTGTGGAACTCGACGGGCTCCGACTCCAGCCGGTCCGGCGCCTCCGTGAACCGCTCGCGCGCCGCCTCCGGGGACACGTCGAGCAGCACCGTCAGATGGGGCACCAGCCCGTCCGTCGCCCACCGGTTGATGCGGGCGATCTCCGTCGGGGACAGATCACGGCCCGCGCCCTGGTAGGCCACCGAGGAGTCGATGTACCGGTCCGAGATGACGACGGCGCCCCGCTCCAGAGCGGGCCGTACCACGGTGTCGACGTGCTCCGCGCGGTCGGCGGCGTACAGCAGTGCCTCCGCGCGGTGCGAAAGGCCCGCCGACGACACGTCCAGCAGGATCGACCGCAGCCGCTTGCCGACCGGCGTGGCGCCCGGCTCCCGGGTCACCACGACCTCGTGGCCCTTGGCGCGGATCCACTCCGCGAGCGCCTCCGCCTGGGTCGACTTACCCGCGCCGTCGCCGCCCTCCAGGGCGATGAAGAAACCGTTCGCGGTGGGTGCCTGCACCGGGTCGTCGCCGCCGCGCAGCGCGTCCATGAGGTCGTGCCGCAGCGGCACCCCGGAGCGGTCGTCGACCTTGGCGAGCACCAGGGCCGCGACGGGCAGCAGCAGCGCGCCGACCAGCATCAGCGTGAAGGCGGCGCCGCCGTGCGCGAAGACGAACTTGCCGTTCTCCAGCCGGTGCGGGCCGATCGCCGCGGCCACCAGGGGCGCCACCAGGGCGCCGAGTGCCACGCAGACCCGTACGACCGCGTGCAGATGTTCGGTCGTACGCGCCCGCCGGTACTCCTCGGTCTCCTGGTCGAGCAACGCGTGCCCGGTGTTTGCGGCGACGCCCGCGCAAACGCCCGCGAAGGCGAGGATCAGCAGCACGCTGGTGACGTCCGGGACCAGCCCGGCGGCCAGCAGCGCGATCCCGGTGAAGGCGATCGCCAGCGAGAGCAGCCTGCGCCGCGACAGCGACGGGAGCACCGAAGAGGCCGTACGGATGCCGACGACGACACCCCCGGTCAGCGCCAGCACCAGCAGCCCGTACGTCACCGGTCCGCCGCCCAGGTCCTTGGCCTGCAGCACGGAGACGGCGACCACGGCCGCGACCACCGCCGCTACAGCCGCGCAGGCGAACACCAGGAGCGGGATCGCGCCGGTACGGCCCTTGTCGACGCTCGTGCCCGTCTTGGGGCGGCGCAGGCCCTCCAGGGGGGAGCGCGCGCGGGGGGTGCGCGTGTCGGGCAGTTCGAGGAACGTGAGGACCGAGAGCGACGCGGCGAACAATCCGGCGGCGACGTACGACGCCAGCGCCCCCTGGTGCTGGTCGAACCAGACGATCCCGGCACCCAGCAGATTGTTGACGAGCGACACCGCTACGAGCGTCGCGGCCGCGATCGGCACCGCCACGAATCCCGTACGCAGTGACAGGCGCCGCAGTGCGTCCAGGTGGTCCGGCAGCGGGCGGACCGTGGCGCCCTCAAGCGGCGGCGCGGGCAGCAGCGCGGGCGCCGCACCCTCCCGGCACACCGTCCAGAAGCGCTCGGCGACGCCGGTCACGAAAGCGATGACGAGGAGGACGGCGAGGGCGTTGTCCGGGGTCCAGTCGATCCACAGGGGCGCGAGGATCAGGAGCACGGCGCGCAGACCGTCGGCGCCGACCATGGTCCAGCGCCGGTCGAGCGGCCCCTCTTGGGACGTCAGCGAGGTGAGCGGTCCGAGGAGTACGGCTCCGAAGAGCAGCGTGGCCAGCACGCGTGCCCCGAAGACGGCCGTCACGGCCAGCGCGACCCCGCGGTAGCCACCGCCGAAGGAGCCCTCGGCGACCGCCGCCTGGAAGGCGAGGACGACCAGGACGAGGAGGGTCAGGGCGTCGGCGACACCTCCCACGAGGTGGGCACTCCAGAGCCGCTTCAGCTGCGGTTGGCGCAGCAGCGCGCGGACGGCGCGCTCGCGGGAATCCGCGACCAGGGCGTCGTCGGGGGCCGGGGTGTGGGCCGTTGGCTGCTCGGCTCGCGTCATCCTGCAAGCCTATCCGGCCGTACTGACTCCCCGGAGGGGTGCCCGAACATGTGGACGCCCCCACACCAGAAGATGCGGGGGCGCACACAAGCCGGTCACAGCGGGCGCGGCTTCAGCCACTGCCCCCAGCCACCGGTATCAGCCTGCGGAAGCCGCTCTCAAGCCCCCGGAAGCCACCGGTATCAGCCTGCGGAAGCCGCTCTCAAGCCTCCGAGAGCCGCCGTCCTCAGCCCTCCGAAGCCGCCGGCTTCTTCGCGGCGGCCTTCTTGGCGGGCGCCTTCTTGGCAGCCGTCTTCGAAGTCGTCGTCTTCTTTGCGGCCGTCTTCTTGGCAGGGGCCTTCTTTGTCGCCGTCGTCTTCTTGGCGGGGGCCTTCTTCGCGGTCTTCTTGACCGGGCCCTTGGCGCGCTTCTCGGCGAGCAACTCGAAGCCGCGCTCCGGGCTGATCTCCTCGACGCTGTCACCGGACCGCAGGGTCGCGTTGGTCTCGCCGTCGGTCACGTACGGTCCGAAACGACCGTCCTTGACGACGACCGGCTTTCCGCTGACCGGGTCCGCGCCCAGCTCCTTCAGCGGCGGCTTGGCGGCCGCACGGCCACGCTGCTTGGGCTGGGAGTAGATCTCCAGCGCCTCTTCCAGCGTGATGGTGAAGAGCTGGTCCTCGGACTGCAGGGAGCGCGAGTCCGTGCCCTTCTTCAGGTACGGGCCGTAGCGCCCGTTCTGCGCGGTGATCTCCACACCCTCGGCGTCCTTGCCCACGACGCGCGGCAGGGACATCAGCTTGAGGGCGTCGTCGAGGGTCACCGTGTCGAGCGACATCGACTTGAAGAGCGAGGCGGTGCGCGGCTTGACGGCGTTCTTGCCCGTCTTCGGGGTGCCCTCGGGGAGCACCTCGGTGACGTACGGGCCGTAGCGGCCGTCCCTGGCGATGATCTGGTGGCCGGAGACCGGGTCGGTACCGAGCTCGAAGTCACCGCTCGGCTTGGCGAGCAGTTCCTCCGCGAGTTCGACCGTCAGTTCGTCCGGGGCCAGATCCTCGGGCACATCCGCGCGCTGGTGGTTCTCGGAGTCCTTCTCGCCGCGCTCGATGTACGGGCCGTAGCGCCCGACGCGCAGCACGATGTCGTTGCCGACGGGGAAGGACGACACCTCGCGGGCGTCGATGGCGCCGAGGTCGGTGACGAGCTCCTTGAGGCCGCCGAGGTGGTCCCCGTCGCCGTTCCCGGCCTCGGCCGCGCCCCTCGCTTCGCCCTCGCCGAAGTAGAACCGCTTCAGCCACGGCACGGCCTGCGCCTCACCCCGTGCGATGCGGTCGAGGTCGTCCTCCATCTTGGCCGTGAAGTCGTAGTCGACGAGCCGCCCGAAGTGCTTCTCCAGGAGGTTGACCACCGCGAAGCTCAAGAAGGAAGGCACAAGCGCCGTGCCCTTCTTGAACACGTAACCGCGGTCGAGGATCGTGCCGATGATCGACGCGTACGTGGACGGGCGGCCGATCTCGCGCTCTTCGAGCTCCTTGACCAGGCTGGCCTCGGTGTAGCGGGCCGGGGGCTTGGTGGCGTGGCCGTCGACCGTGATCTCGTCGGCGGACAGCGGGTCGCCCTCGCTGACCTGCGGGAGGCGGCGCTCGCGGTCGTCCAGCTCGGCGTTCGGGTCGTCCGCGCCCTCGACGTACGCCTTGAGGAAACCGTGGAAGGTGATCGTCTTGCCGGACGCGGTGAACTCGGCGTCGCGGCCGTCGGCGGCCGTGCCGGCGATCTTCACGGTGACGGAGTTTCCGACCGCGTCCTTCATCTGGGAGGCGACGGTCCGCTTCCAGATCAGTTCGTACAGCCTGAACTGATCGCCGGTCAGACCCGTCTCGGCCGGGGTACGGAAACGATCTCCCGAGGGGCGGATCGCCTCGTGCGCCTCCTGCGCGTTCTTGACCTTTCCGGCGTACGTACGCGGCTGCGCCGGCAGGTAGTCGGCGCCGTACAGCTGCGTGACCTGGGCGCGGGCGGCGGCGACCGCCGTGTCCGACAGGGTCGTGGAGTCCGTACGCATGTACGTGATGAAGCCGTTCTCGTACAGCTTCTGGGCGACCTGCATGGTCGCCTTCGCACCGAAGCCGAGCTTGCGCGAGGCCTCCTGCTGCAGCGTCGTCGTGCGGAACGGCGCGTACGGCGAGCGCCGGTAAGGCTTGGACTCGACCGAGCGGACCGAGAAGTTCGTGTTCTCCAGGGCGGCGGCCAGTGCGCGGGCGTTCGCCTCGTCCAGGTGCAGCGTGTTCGCGCTCTTGAGCTGACCCAGGGAGTCGAAGTCGCGGCCCTGGGCGACACGCTTGCCGTCCACCGTCGCCAGGCGGGCGACGAGGGAGGACGGGTCGCTCCGGTCGCCGGCGCGACCGGTGCCGAAGGTGCCCGTCAGGTCCCAGTACTCGGCGGAGCGGAAGGCGATGCGCTCGCGCTCCCGCTCGACGACGAGGCGGGTCGCCACGGACTGGACACGGCCCGCCGACAGGCGCGGCATGACCTTCTTCCACAGGACCGGCGAGACCTCGTAACCGTAGAGACGGTCGAGGATGCGGCGGGTCTCCTGTGCGTCGACCATGCGCTGGTTGAGCTCGCGCGGGTTGGCGACGGCCTCCCGGATCGCGTCCTTGGTGATCTCGTGGAAGACCATCCGCTTGACCGGGACCTTGGGCTTCAGGACCTCGAGGAGGTGCCACGCGATGGCCTCGCCCTCGCGGTCCTCATCGGTGGCGAGGAAGAGTTCGTCGGAGTCCTTCAGCAGGTCCTTGAGCTTCTTGACCTGGGCCTTCTTATCGGCGTTGACCACATAGATGGGCTGGAAGTCGTGTTCGACGTCCACCCCGAGGCGGCGCACCTCGCCGGTGTACTTCTCCGGCACCTCCGCGGCGCCGTTGGGGAGGTCGCGGATGTGCCCGACGCTCGCTTCGACGACATAACCGGGGCCGAGATAGCCCTTGATCGTCTTCGCCTTGGCAGGCGACTCGACGATGACGAGTCGGCGGCCGCCGTGTGCGGTGTCGCTGGTCGGGGACAACTTCGCTCTTCTCTCCGGTCGACGCAGGGGGTCTCCCCAGGCCTTGGTCCCGGGGGTCGGGTCATGCTGACGCTGCGGAGTGTGACGGTACATCCCGCCCCCGTGTCAAACGGGAAAAGCCCGCAACGGCCACTCGAACGGTAACCCGACTACCGCCATTCCTGCCGCCCGGAGTGCCCACCAGCCCTTTCGACCCTATCCGGAGCGTGATCTCTCAGTTACTCGGATCACCGCTCTCACGCGCGCATGAAACACCACATCCCGAGTGCCAGCGCACCCGCTCCGGCGCCACTCGCGAGCGTCGCCGATGCGACGCGGTTCACACCCTCGGCAATGGGCTCACTCTGACGCAGCCGCAGCGCGGTCCATGTCAGCAACCCGCCTCCGAACAGGGCGAACACCGTTCCCACGAAGATCGCAGGTCCGCTTTCCATTGGTATGTCCTTCCGCGTCGAGCCCCCGGGGTCGGGAGGTTTCCACGCGCCGGAAGCGGACAGGGGAACCTGCGGTGAACGCCGGGCAGACGGCACCCCATGGGCCGCTCAGACCGTGCCGGGCGCGGGTATCTTCCCGGTCGTCTTCTTGTTGTCGGAGTGGCCCACCGTGCACACGAGTGTGGTGAATCCGTCGTTCCAGTCCTCCTCGTCGCCCAGCCAGCCGTAGGTCTTGAGGTCCGAACCGGGCGCCCAAGTCGACTCGAACTTGTTGCTGCAGAGTTTTCCTCCGTTGTCGATCCCCTTCTCGTAGCCCATGGTCCTGGGCGCGGCGGCGAACCCGACGACCTGGTCGGTGTGCGGCTCGGCGCAGTCGGTCAGCAGGGACTGGAACCCGTCGTCCCCCTTGTCGACGTAGGTCCAGCAGTCACCCACGGCCATCTGAGCGGCGTACAGGTCCATGCCCGCGTCCCGGAAACGTGCCACCGCACCCCCGATGGCGACATGCCGCCCGAGTACGAGACATGCCGTACCGCCTTCGGCCGCCGTGAAGCCCTCCTTCGTCGGCACGAGGGCGTACGCGCCCGCGTCGGGGAGGGCGGTGGCCAACGACTCGGCCTGCCGCGCGCACCGCTGCCCGCCCTGGGCGCGGGCGTCGGCGTAGTCCGTCGCCGTGTCGACGGCCACGACCTGGCCGTCCGGCCAGTCGTCGACGCAGTCCACCACGCCGAGGTTCGGCGCCGACTTGAACGGCGTCCCCGACCAGACGGCCTTCACGCATTCACCCGCCTGCAACGGCTCGGTGAGTCCGACCGGTTCGCCGTACGGAAACACCGGGCCCGTCGGCTCCGGCGACGGCGTGCTCGCCGCGGGGGACTTCTTCGCCGCCGTGTCCTTCTTGTCGCCGTCGCCGCCGGCCAGCGAGACGGCGGCCCAGGTGCCACCGGCGACCACCAGGAGGACCCCCACCACAAGGGCGACGACGGCGGCCAGGGGCCTTTTGCGGCGCAAAGGCGGGAGGCGCGGGCCGACCACGGGCGGCACCGGGGCGCCGGTCCCCGCGTGCGGCGAGGGCCGGTCCCCCGTCGACCACGGCGGAGCGCTCTGCGACGCGGAGGGGCCGCCACCGTACGGCGGGGGCGCACCGGTCCCGGCGTAGGGATTCCACGAGTCGTAGGCACCGCTGGGAGTGGACGGACGCCAGGGGCCGTACGGCGACGGACTACTGGAGGCCGGTCCGGGCGAGCCGGCGGGCGCGACCGGGCCACCCACCCCCGGTGAGACCGGACCGCCCGGTGGAGTGTGCGGCGCCTGCGGGGTGTTGGGAGTCGGGGGCACACCCGGAATCTGCGGCGTGCCCGGAATCTGCGGGGTGCCCGGCGTCTGCGGCGCGCCCGGGGGCGAGCTCGCGACGTACCCGGCCGGCGCCCCCGCGACATACCCCGGCGGCGGCCCGAACACTCCGCCCGCCGCACCCTGCACCACTCGCTCCAGCCCTCGTGCGACCGCCTCCGGCGCAAACCGCCGCACGGGGTCCTTGACCAGCAAGCCGTGCAGCACAGGGGCGAGTTCACCGGCGCGGACGGGCGGGGCAGGCTCCTCGCCGAGCAGGGCCGTCAGGGTCGCGTACTCGCCCTGGCGGTCGAAGGGACCGCGGCCTTCAACAGCGGCGTACAGCGTGGCGCCGAGGGAGAAGAGGTCGGCGGCCGGGGTGGGCGGCTCACCGCGGGCACGCTCGGGCGCGAGATAGCCCGGCGTGCCGAGGATGCCGTCGGTGGCGGTGAGCCGGGGTTCGCGGGACTCCGGCTGGAGCGCGATCCCGTAGTCGGTGAGCAGCACGCGCGCGTAGGGGTCGCCCGAAGCGTCCGGCGCCAGAAGGATGTTGGCCGGTTTCACATCCCTGTGGAGGATTCCGATCCGGTGACCGGCGCAGAGCGCGTCCAGGACCGCGAGCCCGATCCGGGCGACCTGGACGGGGGACAGCGGCCCCGACTGCCGTACGACCGCCTGCAGATCGACCGCATCCGGCACGTACTCCATGACGATCCACGGCAGTCCCTCGTGCACCACCACGTCGTGCACGGTGGCCACATGCGGATGGCCGCGCAACCGCGCCGCGTGCCGAGCCTCGCTGCGGGCTCGCGCGACACGCTGCGTCGGCTCGTTCACGTCCATCGGCATGTCCGGCAGCGCGACCTCCTTCATGGAGACCTCGCAGGCCAGCTCCGCGTCGTAGGCGAGCCACACCCTTCCCATGCCGCCCGCGCCGAGCGTCCGCAGCAGCCGATACCGGCCGCTGATGATCCTGCCCTCGCCCTGATCCGGCGTCTCCCGCGCCATGGCGCCTCCCCCGAGACAGCGCGCCTCCCCCGAGGACGCATGGAGCTTGTCTCTTGAAGGTAGCTTCGCACGCACCACTGACAGGAGCCCTTTTACCGGCGAATCATCACCACTCCCGCCAGAAGGGACACATGCGACTCGGCGGTACGGATGCGCCTCAGACGCTTCGCAGCCAGGACGCCCGTGTCCCTCGCTCCGCGGAGCGGCATCCAGGGCACTCCGCGGTGCTCGCCCAGCTCACTCCGCGGGTTCGAGGAACCCCTGCTCCACCAGGAGACGAATCTGCGCGGGCGTCCGGTCGCGCAGCAACACCGGATCTTCGCCGACCAGTTGGGCGATGGCGTCCAGAATCCGTCCCGCGCTCAGCGTGCCGTCGCACACGCCCGCGAAGCCCGCGCCGACCGTGTCCACCTTGGTGGCCCGGCGCATCCCGCGGTGCTGGCGCAGCACCACGTGCTCCGGGTCCTCGGCGCCGGGCAGCCCGACCTGCTCCTGAACCACCTCGGCCACGAGCTTGAAGTGCCCGCCGAGCAGCGCCGCGTCGTCGCTCGCCCGCAGGTAGTCGACGCGGGCGAAGTGCGCGCGCACCGTCTCGCCGAGCGGCTGCTCGACCGGGTGCGGCCACTCCTCGACGGTGATCGAGGGCTCGGCTGCCGCCGTCCTGCGCAGCGTGATCCACCCGAAGCCGACGGCCTTCACCTTGCGCGCCTCGAACTCGTCCAGCCAGGCGTCGTACCGCGCCTGGTACTCGGCCGGGTCGCTGCGGTGGTCGCCCGCGTCGCGCAGCCACAACTCCGCGTACTGCGTGATGTCCTGGACCTCGCGCTGCACTACCCAGGCGTCACAGCCTCGCGGCACCCAGGAACGCAGCCGGTCCTGCCAGTCCTCGCCCTCCACGTGCTGCCAGTTGGCCAGGAACTGCGCATACCCCCCTTCATTCAGGCGATCGCCTGCCTGTTGAACGAGCGTGCGGCACAGATCGTCCCCGCCCATCCCGCCGTCGCGGTAGGTGAGCCGGGCACCGGGCGAGATCACGAAGGGCGGGTTCGAGACGATCAGGTCGTACGTCTCGTCCGCTTCGACCGGCTCGAAGAGGGAGCCCTCGCGCAGGTCGGCGGCCGGGGCTCCGGAGAGCGCGAGGGTGAGCGAGGTGATGTGCAGCGCGCGGGGGTTGAGGTCGGTCGCGGTCACGCGTGTGGCGTGCTGCGCGGCGTGCAGTGCCTGGATTCCGGAGCCGGTGCCGAGGTCGAGCGCGGCGGAGACGGGCGTACGCACGGTGATGCCGGCGAGGGTCGTGGACGCCCCACCCACGCCCAGGACGACGTCCTCCTCGCGGCTGCCGATGCCGCCCGCGCCGCCGACGGCGCATCCGAGGTCGGACACGATGAACCAGTCCTCGCCGCCGGGCCCGCCGTACGGCCGGATGTCCACCGTCGCGGCGATCTCGCCCCCGCCAACCCGGGCCAGCCAGCCGCTCTCCAGGCAGTCCTCGACCGGCAGCACGTCCACCACGCGCGCGTGCGGCACGGGCTGCTGCAGCAGGAAGAGCCGTACGAGCGTCTCCAGCGGCGTGTCGCCGCGGGTGGCCCTCAGCGCGGGCACGGTCTCGCTGCGCGCCAGCGCCGCGTACGCGGGGGCGCCGAGCAGCTCGAGCAGTCCGTCGGCGGTGAAGGCGGCGCCGAGCAGGGCGTCCCGCAGCCGAGCTGCGACATCGGCGCGGTCGGACGAGGGCAACGGTGACAGGCTGGTGTGACTCACGTCCCCCATTGTGTCCGCTCCCGCCGAAAGAGACGCACACCTGTGCACAGCGCGTGTGCCTGTGGACACGCGAGTGCGCCTGTGGACACAACGCGCATGCCTAGGGGCAGCGCGCGCCGAGGGCCCGGTACGCGCGCGTACCGGGCCCTCTTTGGCTTGACCGACGATCGCCTTCCCGGGACCCGGGTATCAGCCCTGGGTCGCCGAAGCCGAGGCCGACGTGGACTTGCAGCTCGCCTGCTCGGCCATCGCCTTGCCGACGTCTCCGGCTTCGAGCTCCTTCAGGGCGTCGGTACCGGTCTGGCTCAGCTTCCCGAGCTGCTCGGCGACACCGTCGAGGCCCTCAGCGAACTTCGCCTGGTCCTTCGTGTCGAGCGCGTCCGACTGCTTGCCCAGATCGGCGTAGGACGCGGAGAGGGCGTTGAGCTCCTTGACCGCGTTCGTCAGCTTCGTCTTGCCGTTCTCCACATCCGGGGGCCCGGCCTTCTCGATGGCGGTCGCCATCGCCTTGTAGGCATCCGAGATGTCCTGGAAGCCCTTGGAGTCGGCCTTCTGCACGTCCTCCGGCGCGCTTTCGTCCGTGGTCTCCTTCTGGATCTCGGCGTTGGCCGCCGCGATCTTCCGGACCTGGGGCTGCACCGCGTCACAGACCTGCTTGGCCCAGGGGCCCAGCTTGTCGCTGTTGTCGTCGCTACTGCTGCATCCCGACAGCGCCAGTACCAGTACCGCACCGCCGGACAGTGCGGCCGCGAGCTTCTTGTTCACCGGGTTGGTCCCTTCCATGGCCCTCGGCCCCGGAACTTACACGCCATGCGAGCGACATCCACACGCTCGACGTCCGCTTTAGCGGTTATTGCAGCCATTTGCCCCACGCGAGAGAAGGCTCACGACAAGGGCGTGAACGCACACAGGGCGGGCGGACGGCGCGTCGATACGCGCCGCCCGCCCGCCGGGACCAGGCAAAAGACCTGAGGTCTACGAAACCACCGCGGCGTCAGCCGACTTGGCCACCCCTTCTGCGTTGTCTTCGTCACCTACGGCGATCCCACGCCGCTTGGAGATGTACACCGAGCCCACGATCACGAGGATCGCGAGGACGGCGATGAGCACCCGTACACCCACGTTCTTGTCGTCGCCGTACGAGAACTTGACGACCGCGGGCGCGATGAGCAGCGCCACCAGGTTCATCACCTTCAGCAGCGGGTTGATCGCGGGACCGGCGGTGTCCTTGAACGGATCGCCGACGGTGTCGCCGATCACCGTGGCAGCGTGGGCCTCACTGCCCTTGCCGCCGTGGTGACCGTCCTCGACCAGTTTCTTCGCGTTGTCCCACGCGCCACCGGAGTTGGCGAGGAAGACCGCCATCAGCGTGCCGGTGCCGATCGCACCGGCGAGGAACGAGCCGAGCGCGCCGACCCCGAGCGTGAACCCGATCGCGATCGGGGTGAGCACGGCGAGCAGCCCGGGCGTGGCGAGTTCGCGCAGCGCATCCTTGGTGCAGATGTCGACGACGCGCCCGTACTCGGGCTTCTCGGTGTAGTTCATGATCCCGGGATGCTCGCGGAACTGCCGCCGCACCTCGTAGACCACGGCCCCGGCGGAGCGCGACACCGCGTTGATCGCCAGGCCCGAGAAGAGGAAGACGACCGCGGCGCCCGCGATGAGGCCCACCAGGTTGTTGGGCTGCGAGATGTCCATCATCAGGTTCATCGGCGCGCCCTCGCCGGAGACCTTCTCGCCCACTTCGTTCGCGGCCGTGAGGATCGCGTCCCGGTACGAGCCGAAGAGCGCCGAGGCCGCGAGGACGGCGGTGGCGATGGCGATGCCCTTGGTGATGGCCTTGGTGGTGTTGCCCACGGCGTCCAGGTCGGTGAGCACCTGGGCGCCCGCGCCCGTGACGTCGCCGGACATCTCGGCGATGCCCTGCGCGTTGTCGGAGACCGGACCGAAGGTGTCCATGGCGACGATGACACCGACCGTGGTGAGCAGTCCGGTACCGGCCAGGGCCACCGCGAACAGCGCCAGCATGATGGACGTACCGCCGAGCAGAAACGCCCCGTACACGCCGAGGCCGATCAGCAGGGCGGTGTAGACGGCTGATTCGAGACCGATGGAGATACCGGCGAGGACGACGGTGGCCGCGCCGGTGAGCGAACTCTTGCCGATGTCCCGCACGGGACGACGGGTGGTCTCGGTGAAGTAGCCGGTCAGCTGCTGGATCAGCGCGGCGAGCACGATGCCGATCGCGACGGCGACGAGCGCGAGAATCCGCGGGTCGCCGCCCTTGGTCTGGATCGCCGCGTCCGTGACTCCGTCGAGGTCGGCGTACTTCCCCGGCAGATAGACGAATACGGCGACGGCCACCAGCACCAGCGAGATCACCGCGGAGATGAAGAAACCGCGGTTGATCGCGGACATGCCACTGCGGTCGGAGCGCCGGGGCGCCACCGCGAAGATGCCGACCATGGCGGTGAGTACGCCGATCGCGGGCACGATCAGCGGGAACGCGAGCCCGGCGTCTCCGAACGCCGCCTTGCCGAGGATCAGCGCGGCGACGAGTGTCACGGCGTACGACTCGAAGAGGTCGGCCGCCATGCCCGCGCAGTCGCCGACGTTGTCGCCCACGTTGTCGGCAATGGTCGCGGCATTGCGCGGATCGTCCTCCGGAATGCCCTTCTCGACCTTGCCGACCAGGTCGGCGCCGACGTCGGCGGCCTTGGTGAAGATGCCGCCGCCGACACGCATGAACATCGCGATCAGCGCCGCGCCGAGACCGAAGCCCTCCAGGACCTTCGGCGCGTCGGCCGCGTACACCAGCACCACACAGGAGGCGCCCAGCAGACCGAGCCCCACCGTGAACATGCCGACAACGCCGCCCGTACGGAAAGCGATCTTCATGGCTTTGTGCGAGACGGCGGTGAGATCCTTTTCGGGTTCGCCCTGGGCCGGAGTCGCTTCCCTTGCCGCGGCGGCCACGCGGACATTGCTCCGTACGGCGAGCCACATACCGATATAGCCGGTGGTCGCCGAGAACACCGCGCCGATCAGGAAGAAGATCGACCGTCCGGCACGCTGATTCCAGTCGTCCGCGGGCAGCAGCATGAGCAGGAAGAACACCAGGACGGCGAATACCGCGAGGGTACGCATCTGTCGGCCCAGGTAGGCATTCGCGCCTTCTTGGACCGCCGCCGCGATCTTCTTCATGCTGTCGGTGCCCTCGCCGGCCGCGAGCACTTGTCGTACCAGAACCCCGGCGACCGCCAGGGCCGCCAGGGCGACGACGCCGATGACCATCACGATCATGCGGTTGTCGTCGGTCAGCACTGCGGCTGCGAAGGTTGTGGGATGGTCAAACTGATGAGGGGTAGAAAGCCCCGCCATTCGTCCTCCTTGACGCTTGGGCTGAGCTCAAGATGTGGACGGATTGTAGGTACCGGAACCTGATCAAAACAGTGCCCGGTAAACGGAATTAGCCTTCACATCGCCTTCAGCAAATGATCCACCGGCATCCATGGAACCCAAAAGAGGTAATGCCCCAAAAGCGTTGACGCTTGATCAAATAATCGCGTGATTGATCGTGAATCAATTCACGAAATGGCCGGACCCAAGGGCGGGAAGGCTGGACAGGAGGGGCGGGCAGGGCGGCGGGCAGAGGGCGGGCAGGGGGCGGCACAAGAAAAGGGCCCTGCGAGGCAGGGCCCTTCGGGTTTTGCTACGAGAGGGATGTCAGGGAACGAGCGCGGCCGGCGGCGTGGTCGGCCAGCTCATCCTGATCAGTCCACCGTTCTCCCCGGCGGTGACCTCGACGTCGTCGACGAGGCCGCTGATGACCGCGAGGCCCATCTCGTCCTCGTCGCTCTCCGTGTCCGGATCACCAAGGGAGGCACCGGGCACCGTCTCACCGGGCGCCGAACGCGGCGCCTCGTCGCCGACCTCGATGGAGAACTGCTTCTCCTCCTCGATCAGCGTCACCCGCACCGGCGCCGAGATGCCGCTGCTCTGGTGCAGCCCGACGGCCCGGGTACAGGCCTCGCCGACGGCGAGTCTGACCTCGTCGAGTACGGCCTCGTCCACTCCGGCCCTGCGCGCCACCGCTGCCGCCACCAGTCGGGCGGTCCTGACGTGCTCGGGCAGCGCGCTGAAGCGGAGTTCAACGGTGGCCATGCATCCCCCTCAAACTACGGGCGTGCTGTCGGGGGCCGGGCCGCCGAGGCCCGGTCCCCCTCCATTGCTTCAGCCGTCTCGGACGCCACGCCTCTCGTGCGGCGCCCTGGGACGGGGTCAGTCGGTGGCCGCTACCGCTTCCTCGACCGAGGTGTGGATCGGGAACACCTTGGTGAGACCGGTGATGCGGAAGATCTTCAGAATGCGCTCCTGGTTGCAGACCAGTCGCAGCGAGCCTTCGTGGGCGCGCACCCGCTTCAGGCCACCCACCAGCACGCCGAGCCCGGTGGAGTCGAGGAAGTCCACGCCCTCCATGTCGACGACAAGGTGAAAACTGCCGTCGTTCACCAGCTCGACCAGCTGCTCACGCAGCTTGGGCGCGGTATATACATCAATTTCGCCACCGACCTCGACGACCGTACGATCGCCGACGGTACGGGTCGACAGGGACAGGTCCACGGATCCTCCAGCACCTTGCTATCGAGCGGTCGCCCGAAGGGACATCTCGGCAGAGCCCCCGGGACGGTTCGCCAGCCGCGATGGCATTCAATCACTTACCGGCAGGCGTGCACGACGCCTTGAGCCCATTGTCCGTCACGCCAGTGACACACTCGTTGCCGATGGCCAACAATCACCGATCCGATCGATCCTCGGCGGACACCGCTTCCCGCCCCTCTCCGGGCACGGTCCTGGACCGTCTCGCCTCGGGGCCGAGCCGGGCTTCGCGCATCACTCATACGGAGCACTTGCCCCCGCGGGAGGGTCGCCATGCCGTGTGGCCCGACCGGATCCGCTCGGAGGTCATCGCCGCGGTCCAGGCCGCGGGGGTCGAGCACCCCTGGGCCCACCAGGCCCTGGCCGCCGAACACGCCCTGGACGGCGACTCCGTGATCGTCGCCACAGGCACCGCCTCCGGCAAGTCCCTGGCGTACCTCGCACCGGTCCTGACGGCCCTTCTGGACGGCTCCGAGGCTCCGAACGGCCGCGGCGCCACCGCGCTGTACCTGGCCCCGACAAAGGCCCTGGCCGCCGATCAGTGCCGATCTGTGAAGGAACTTTCACAATCTCTGGGCAATGCCGTACGCCCAGCCGTGTACGACGGGGACACCCCGTTCGAAGAACGCGAATGGGTACGTCAGTACGCAAACTACGTTCTGACCAACCCCGACATGCTGCACCGAGGGATACTGCCCTCCCACCCCCGCTGGTCCTCCTTCCTCCGTGCCCTGCGCTACGTCGTCATCGACGAGTGCCACACCTACCGCGGCGTCTTCGGCTCCCACGTCGCCCAGGTGCTGCGCCGCCTGCGTCGCCTGTGCGCCCGCTACGGCGCGTCGCCCGTCTTCCTGCTGGCCTCGGCGACCGCCGCCGAGCCGTCGGTGGCCGCCCGCCGCCTGACCGGCCTCCCGGTGGTCGAGGTCGCCGACGACGCCTCTCCCCGCGGCGAACTGGTCTTCGCCCTCTGGGAACCCCCGCTCACCGAGCTGCACGGCGAGAAGGGCGCACCCGTACGGCGTACCGCAACCGCCGAGACGGCCGACCTTCTGACCGACCTGACCGTGCAGGGCGTGCGCTCGGTCGCCTTCGTACGATCCCGGCGTGGCGCCGAGCTCATCGCGGTGATCGCCCAGGAACGCCTCGCCGAGGTCGACCGCTCCCTGGCCCGCCGCGTGGCCGCGTACCGCGGCGGCTACCTCCCCGAGGAACGCCGCGCCCTCGAACGCGCCCTCCACTCCGGCGAGCTCCTCGGCCTCGCTGCCACCACCGCCCTCGAACTCGGCATCGACGTCTCCGGACTGGACGCCGTCGTCATCGCGGGCTACCCGGGCACCCGGGCCTCGCTGTGGCAGCAGGCGGGCCGCGCCGGACGCTCCGGGCAGGGCGCACTCGCCATCCTGGTCGCTCGCGACGACCCCCTGGACACGTTCCTCGTGCATCACCCCGAAGCCCTGTTCGACCAGCCGGTGGAGTCCACCGTCCTCGACCCCGACAACCCGTACGTCCTCGCCCCGCACCTGTGCGCCGCAGCCGCCGAAATCCCCCTCACGGACGAGGACCTGGAACTCTTCGGACCGGCCGCCCCGGATCTGCTGCCGCAGCTGGAAGCCGCGAAACTGCTGCGCCGCCGGACGAAGGCATGGCACTGGACCCGTCGGGAGCGCGCCGCCGACCTGACCGACATCCGGGGAGGAGGCGGCAGTCCGGTGCAGATCGTCGAGGCCGGAACCGGGCGGCTGCTGGGCACGGTCGACGCCGGTGCCGCTCACACGACGGTCCACGAGGGCGCGGTCCACCTGCACCAGGGCCGTACGTACCTGGTGCGGCAGCTGGATCTGGAAGACTCCGTCGCGCTGGTCGAGGAAGCCAACCCTCCCTATTCGACGGTCGCCCGCGACACGACCTCCATCTCCGTCCTGGAGACGGACACCGAAATCCCTTGGGGTGAGGGCCGGTTGTGCTACGGCTCCGTCGAAGTCACCAACCAGGTCGTCTCCTTCCTGCGTCGTCGTGTCATCACCGGTGAAGTGCTCGGCGAGACGAAGCTCGACCTCCCTCCCCGTACGCTCCGTACCCGCGCCGTGTGGTGGATGGTCACCGAGGATCAGCTCGACGCCGCCCGGATCAACCCGGAGATCCTCGGCGGTGCCCTGCACGCCGCCGAGCACGCGTCGATCGGCATGCTCCCGCTGTTCGCCACCTGCGACCGCTGGGACATCGGCGGCGTGTCCATCCCGCTGCACCCCGACACCTTGTTGCCCACGGTCTTCGTGTACGACGGTCACCCGGGCGGCGCGGGCTTCGCGGAGCGCGCCTTCCACACCGCCCACGCCTGGCTCACCGCCACCCGCCAGGCCATCGCCTCCTGCGAGTGCGACGCCGGCTGCCCGTCCTGCGTCCAGTCCCCCAAGTGCGGCAATGGGAACGATCCCCTGCACAAGCGGGGCGCCGTGCGGCTGCTCACGGAGCTGCTGCGAGGGGCGCCGAAGGGCTAGCGTCGCTGACGCCGACCCGCGTGTCACGTCCCTCCGGACGCTGGTCGGTCAGATCTCACGACCTCACCGAGGCGGGTGCCCGACGTCTCCCGAGGCTTCCGGCGCCGCCCCGGGTGAGTCGGCGGACGGGCCAGGGGCGACCGGCCCCGCAGGTCCCGCCCTCGACCTGACCTCCACACCGAAAGGCGCCCGGCCCGACGCGGCAGTGACGTCCGAGATCTCGCCCTCGACCGCGCACCGCACGAGTCGTGCGTGCTGGGCGCGTGCCACCCGGTCCGCCTCAGCGCAGGCCGCCGGTCCACCGTCCATCCAGTGGTCCGCCGCGGCGAGCGCCGCCAAATCGGCCGCCCCCGCCGCACGATGGCGGACCACGACAGCCTGCCCCATGGCCAGGATCGCCCCGAAGACCACACACAGCACGGCGATCACCCCGACCGTCCACACGGTCGCCGACCCTCTGTCCGAGGAAGGAGCCCCCCTGGCGCAGAACGGGTCCCACCTGTCCCAGGAAGGAGTCCGCCTGGCGCAGGAGCGGACCCACCTGCCCCGCGAAAACGTGCGCGCGGCCCCACCACATCTCCTCATCCCGCCACCACCCCGACCGTCTCCTCCGCCAAAGCCACAGCCGCGTCGCTCAGCTCCACGGACAGCGCGTCGGGGCCCGGCGTACTCGCCGTGACCGTCACCCGGACCAGGTCACCCTCTCGGCTCACCGTGACCCTGGCGCCGTCCGGTGCCGCGCGCCGCGTTGTCGCCAGGACCGTGTCCGGCGGGTCCTGGCGGGCTGCTGCGCGAGCGCCCGCCCTCGCCGCGTCCACGCACTGGATCTGCGCGGACGCGGCGAGCAGGGCCCAGACCAGAGCCATTCCGACGAGCACCAGTGACGGCAGCACCACGGCGGCCTCGGCGGTCACGAATCCCCGGTCCCGACACCGGGACGACCCACTCCCCACCCACCCGGACCCGACGGACGTGCCGCGGGGCTCGCTTTCCCATCCGGACCAGACCGCCGAACCGTCAACCACCCGCTCACATCGGGACATTGAGCGCCCGCCCCACGATGCCCTGCAACTCCGCGCCGACCTGCCCGCTCGTCACCACCTTGTAGAGCGCGGCCGCGAAAGCCACCGCCGCGATGATCCCCACCGCGTACTCGGAGGTGACCATTCCCGCGTCCCTCCGCGACGCCCGACCGAGCAGCCACGCCCGCACCCGCACTCGTACCGACCTGCACATCTCAACCCCCGTAAGGTTCGACTCCGTTTCCCACTTGCCACTGCCACTCACCGCACGCCGTCGCCATAAGTCGTCATCCGCCCCCCCCTCCCAGCACCCCGTCCGCCAGCCCGATCACGACGGGCAACACGCCGATCGCGAGGAACGCGGGCAGAAAGCACAGCCCCACGGGCGCGGTGACCATGACAGCCGCCCGGCGCGCCCGCGCCGTCGCGCTGCGCCCCCACTCTGCGCGGGCCTCCGCGGCGAGCCGTCCGACCGGCACGGCCGCCGGTACGCCCGACTCCCCCGCCCGCTCCAGGAGTCTCGCCAGCGCCCCGGCACCCGGCATCGACGCCAACCCGCGCCACGCCTTGTCCGGTTCACCCCCGAGCCGCACCTCCGCCGCACCCCGCGCCAGCCGATCCCCGACGGGTCCGCCCAAGGCCTCACCCACGGCCTGAGCCGCCACTACGGGGCCCGCCCCGGCCGCGATGCAGGCGGCCACCAGGTCGGCCGCGAGTGGGAGTTGCCGGGTGGCCTGCGCCGCGTCGTACTCCTCCGCCGGCCCCGGCTTGCGCCGCTGCCGCCACTGCCAGACCCCGAAACCGGCCACCACCCCCACCAGTAGCCCGGCAAAGCCGCCGACCAGCACCCAGCCGGCGCACACGACACCTGCCGGCGGCAGCCAACGCCGCCCCACGCCCCGGAACTCGAAGCACCGCTGTGAACGCGCCTGCTCCAAGGCCAGCAGCTCGGCCAGCCTCTTGCGCACCCGCCGCTCGCGTCGGGCCGCACCGAGCGACCACACCAGCCACCCGAGCGCCGGCGCCCCGCACAGGACCGCCCCCAGCCTGTGGACAACCTCCGTGCTCATGCCGCCTCCGCTCCCCTCACGATGCGCAGGGCCCACCAGAGCCCCACGCTCTCCAGCACCCCGCCGACCAACAGACAGCCCAGGCCCGCACCGGTGTGCAGCAGCACGTGCAGCGGATCCGCGCCCAGTGCGGTACCGATCAGCAGCCCCAGAACCGGCAGCCCCGCGAGCATCACTGCCGTCGATTGCGATCCGGCCAACTGGGCTCGCATATCCGCTCGTTGGTCCCGCTCCACACGCAGTGCCCCTTCCAGGCGGTCGAGCCCCGCCGCCAGGCCCGCACCCCGGTCCACAGCCACCCGCCAGCACGCAGCGAGTCCCACCAACCCGTCGGCCCCCGCTTGCCGTGCCGCATCGGTGAGCGCGCCCGGCACGTCCCCGCCGAACCGTGCCGCCGCCAGCACCACCGCCTGTGCCTCGCCAAGTCCACCCGAGTCACGCGCGGCCCTGAGCAGCGCCTCACCCGGCTGCCGCCCGGCCCGCACCTCCCCGGCGAGCGCCCCACACAGGGCGATCACGGCATCGCCCCGGCGCTCCCGCTCGCGCCGCGCCTTCCCGGCCCGCCGCAGCCGCCCGAGCAGCGGCACCAGCGCCGCCCCGAGAAGCAGCGGCACCACGGACGCACCCAGAAGCGCGATCACCGCCCCGGCGACCAGCGACCACCCTCCGGCCCGCAGCCGCCCGCGCAGTCGCCGCCACTCGGCGAGTGCCCTTTCCCGCGACGGCGGACCGGTCGCCACCACCCCGCCACCCACGCACAGCAACCGAGCCCTGCGTGCCCCCGAATCCCACCCGCTCATCAACCAGGCCGCCGCCCCGGCACACGCCATGGCCGCCCCCACCGACACCCCACCGCCCCCTGTCACGACAACCCACTCCCCTCAGCCCCATCAGCCCTGCCAGACACACCAGTCCCACCAGCCCGGCTAGTCCCGTCAGTCCTGCTAGCCCCTCTCATCCCTCCAGTCCCATCCCGCAGCAACTCCCGCAGCCGCTCCCACCCCCGCTCGTACGCGAACACCTCCGCGCCCCACCGCAGTGCGGGTACCGTCACCACCAGCCCCGACGGATCGCGCTCCAGGACATGCACCTCGGCGATCCGCCGCCGCCCGACCGGGTCGCGTACGAGATGCAGGACCACGGACAACGCCGCCGCCAACTGGCTGTGCAACGCGGCCCGATCGAGCCCCGCTGCCGTGCCCAGCGCCTCCAGCCGGGCCG
Source organism: Streptomyces sp. NPDC048275 (assembly GCF_040652275.1). Classification (NCBI taxonomy): domain Bacteria; kingdom Bacillati; phylum Actinomycetota; class Actinomycetes; order Kitasatosporales; family Streptomycetaceae; genus Streptomyces; species Streptomyces sp. NPDC048275. The sequence goes on along the minus strand of NZ_JBEZLR010000072.1, from coordinate 13,218 downwards.
GCACCTGCGCGGCGGCGTTCGCGTGAACCGTTCCGCACCCGCCCTCGTGGCCCGTGTTGAGCGCCGCCAGGAGCGACACGACCTCCGGCCCGCGCACCTCGCCGACGACCAGCCGGTCCGGTCTCATGCGCAGGGCCTGACGGACCAGGTCCTGCAGTGCGACGAGCCCTACGCCCTCCTGGTTGGCGGGCCGCCCCTCCAGACGCACCACATGGGGATGGTCAGGGCGCAGCTCCGCCGAGTCCTCGGCGAGCACGATCCGCTCCCCGGGGCCGACCAGCCCCAGCAGCGCACTCAGCAAGGTCGTCTTGCCGCTTCCGGTCCCTCCGCTGATCAGGAACGACAGCCGGGCGTCCAGCAGGGCTCTGAGCACCCGGTCCCCGCCGGGTGGCACGGTCCCCGCCGCCACCAACTCGTCGAGCGTGAACGCGCGCGGCCGGACGACCCGCAGGGACAGGCACGTGGAGCCGACGGCGACCGGCGGCAGCACCGCGTGCAGCCGGGTGCCGTCCGGAAGCCGGGCGTCGACCCAGGGCCGCGCGTCGTCGAGCCTTCTGCCGGCCACGGCTGCGAGGCGCTGCGCGAGGCGTCGTACGGCGGCCGCGTCCGGGAAGGAGACAGCCGTCAGCTCCAGGCCTCCGCCGCGGTCCACCCAGACCCGGTCGGGCGCGGAGACCAGTACGTCGGTCACCGACGGGTCGGCGAGCAGCGACTCGAGGGGTCCGCTGCCGACCAGTTCGGAACGTAACTGCTCCGCCGTGCCGAGGACTTCCGCGTCGCCCAGCACGCGTCCCTGCGCACGCAGGGCCTGTGCCACACGCGCGGGTGTGGGCTCGGACCCGCTCTCGGCGAGCCACTGCCGTACGCCGTCCAGAAGCCCTGTTCGCCCGGCCTGTCCGGCCGACTCCGCAGGCTCGCCGAGGCTCGCTCCGCGGTGCCTCCCGGTATCGGCGTCCCAGTTCATACGCCCCCTCCCGGCACCGGAACGCGCTCCCAGAAGGCCGTGCAGAACCGGGCGAGCGGTCCCCGCACCGATCCTCCGGGTGGCAGGTCGGCGTCCGGCCGCGGTGATTCGGCGGGCACCTCGCCGACCAGAGGAAGTCCGAGCAGCCTGGCTACCTCGCGGTCGTCGAGGCCCGGCGCGTAGGGACCTCGGACCACGGCACGTAGATCACGCAGAACCATGCCGACCGCGGACGCCACCCGTCCGGCCGCCGCGATGGCGCGCAGGTCTGCGGGGACCACCAGCAGTCCGAGGTCGAGTTGGGCGAGTGCTTCCGCGACGCCTTCGTCAATGCGGCGGGGCAGGTCGACGACCACCGTGCCGCCGCGCCGTCTGGCGGCGGCCAGGACCGCGCGGACGGCCTGCGGCGGGATGGCCACGGAGTCACCGCGATCCCAACTGAGGACACGCAGCGCGTGCAGTTCGGGCAGGGACTCCTCCAGGGCGCCGCCGCCGACCCGGCCGCGGGAGGCGGCGAACGCCGGCCAGCGCAGGCCTTCGGCCGCCTCTCCACCCAGGAGTACGTCGAGACCGCCACCCAGGGGATCCGCGTCCACGAGCAGGGTGCGTCGTCCGGCACGCGCCGAGGTGACGGCGAGCGCGCAGGCCAGCGTGGAGGCTCCGGCCCCACCACGGCCACCGATCACGCCTACGGTGAGCGCGGGCCGGCCGACTCCCTCGGCCACGTCGGCGATGCGGTCGACGAGCCACTGCTCGCCGTCGGGCAGCATCAGGACATGGTCGGCGCCGATCTCCACGGCCCGGCGCCAGACACCGGAGTCGTCCTGATCCCGCCCGACCAGCACCACTCCGCGTCTGCGCGCGGCCCCGCGCACCCGCCGTGCGGCGTCGTCGCCGACAATCACGAGAGGTGCCGCCTCCCAGCTACCCCTGCGCTCCGGCACCCCGTGATGGACTTCCGGCCTCGCGCCCGCCGCCGCGCACAGGCGCAGCAGGTCGTCGAGAAGGTCGACGTCCTCCGTGACGATCAATGGCCCGCCCTGCCGCCCTTCGGCGGCGGGCGGCCGGTCATGTGTGATGGCTCCCGCCACGATCCCCAGCCCCCTTCGCTGCTTCTTGCGCGGCGCCCCCTACGGCCCCGCGATTCCCGCTCGTGTGAAGTACCGACAACCGGCCTCCATATGAACGGCCGATACGAACCGGCCATACGCGTCCCGCAAACGGAACCGGCCATGAACTTGCCGCGAGGAACTCGCCGCGAGCAGGACGCGCTGGAATCACGGTGCAGCGATCCCGAAAATCGTGTGGATCTTGGTCGATAACTGTGGACAACTCGATGGTTGTGAATATCGCCTTCACCCATACCGGCGACCCACGCGCGGCTTCCACAGAGCAGTCCAGCGACTACGCACAGTGACGGATTATGGGTACGCGAAAAGGGCCGCCACAACGGCGATCAGAGGGCCCCGGGGCCGCGCAAGAGAGGGGAAAACCCCATCCGGACATGCGACGACCCCCGCCGGGGGGGAGAGCGGGGGTCGTCCCCACGGTCCGACTCGGGGGGGGAGGAGCCAGACCGGGTTAGCACGGTCGCGAACGATCCGTGACTTCCATGGTGTACCCGAGAGCCGTCTCAGGCAAACCCACGCGCCCCACACTAGCCCGAATGGTGGGCGCATATGCTCAGGCTTGTGGAAAACCACTCCTCGCCCCGCACAGCGGCCTTCTTTGACCTGGACAAGACGGTCATTGCGAAGTCGAGCACGCTGACGTTCAGCAAGTCGTTCTACCAAGGCGGACTGATCAACCGCAGGGCCGTGTTGCGTAGCGCGTATGCCCAGTTCGTGTTCATGGCAGGCGGCGCCGATCATGACCAGATCGAGCGGATGCGCGCTTACCTGTCCACGCTGTGCCGCGGCTGGAACGTCCAGCAGGTCAAGGAGATCGTCGCCGAGACACTGCACGACCTGATCGACCCGATCATTTACGACGAGGCCGCCTCCCTCATCGAGGAACACCACACCGCCGGTCGTGATGTCGTGATCGTCTCCACGTCCGGAGCGGAGGTGGTCGAGCCGATCGGCGAACTGCTCGGCGCGGACCGCGTGGTGGCCACCCGCATGGTCGTCGGCGAGGACGGCCGCTTCACCGGAGAGGTCGAGTACTACGCCTACGGGCCGGCGAAGGCCGAGGCGATCAGGGAACTGGCAAAGTCCGAGGGATACGACCTCGCGCGCTGCTATGCGTACAGCGACTCCGCGACCGACCTGCCGATGCTGGAGTCCGTCGGCCATCCCCATGCGGTGAATCCGGGCCGCGCGCTGCGGCGCGAGGCGCTCGCCCGCTCCTGGCCGATTCTGGACTTCCACCGTCCGGTCCGGCTCAAGCAGCGACTGCCCGCGCTCTCGGTGCCGCCGCGTCCGGCGCTCGTCGCGGCGGCCGCGATAGGAGCGGCGGCGGCCACGGCGGGGCTCGTCTGGTACGCGAGCCGACGGCGCGCGGCCGCGGCGTGAGCGCGTCACGTCCGCGCAAGCGGCACAGCCACGCCCGATTCACGCCCGTTTGAACCTAAAAGTAAAGAAGTACAGCCAGGACTACCGCTTCCTGTGAACCTGGAGTACAAAGGGGTTAACGGCCCGCGAGACCAAGGACATCCGAAAGGATCACCTTTAAACGCAATCAAGGCCCCACGGACCGAGCATGAACATCGAGCACCCACGCGACGTCGACCCGTCGATTACGGGCCAGCCGCACCAGGTGACGGGCAGCAGTTCCCGACCTGATGGGCAACATATCGAGGACGCTTGGTAACCCGGTGAACATGCCAGCGGCGGTACGAGAATTCGTACCGCCGCAACCCTGATGTGGGTCCTATGCCGCGCCGCGCTGAAGCGCCTCACAGACGGCCGTCGATTCCCTGGCTCCCAGCTCAACGGCCTTGCCACAGTGGGCGATCCACGCCGCCATGCCCTCCGGGGTGCCGGAGGCATAGCCGTCCAGCGCCGCCAGATAGGCCTCGCGGCCGAGTTCGGCGTGGCCGACCTCGGCCGGACAGACGGACTTCGGGTCGAGGCCGCTGCCGACCAGGACGATGCGCTCGGCCGCGCGAGCGACCAGGCCGTTGTGGGTACCGAAGGGGCGCAGGGCGAGCAGCTCGCCCTGCACGACGGCCGCCGTCACCAGCGCCGGGGCCGAACCACCGGCGATGATCAACTGTGAGAGCCCCTCGAGCCGTCCCGCGACCTCGGTCGCGTCCGGCAGCGGCAGCTCGACGAGCGGCTCGTCGACCGGTTCACCGTCATGACGCGGCCGGCCGACCCCGTCCCCCTTGTCCGCGGCCGCGACGAGGTGCAGCCGGGCCAGCACCCGCAGGGGGGACTGCCTCCAGATGGAGAGGAGTTGGCCCGCCTCGGCGGTCAGCCGGAGAGCCGCGCCGACCCTGCGGGCCTGGTCGTCACCGCTGAAGTCGGTGCGGCGGCGCACCTCTTCGAGGGCCCAGTCGGCACCGGACAGCGCCGCGGAGCCCCGGGCACCACGCAGCGCGGCCTCGGAAGTGATCTCGTTGCTGCGACGCCGCATGATCCGGTGCCCGTAGACCCGGTCCACCGCCTTACGGACGGACTCCACGGATTCGGCCACGCCGGGCAGCGAGCCCAGGGCCGCGAGCGGGTCGGCGGTCGCGCCTGTCGTACTCATGAGTACGACATTACGCACCCCGGCGGCCCACCCCACGAAGGAGTGGTTTTCTTCACGTCGACAGGGCACCCAGCGCAATCATCCCGCTACTCTTGGTGAACATGAAAATGGCTTTCGTTGGGAAGGGTGGCAGCGGCAAGACCACCCTGTCCTCTCTCTTCATCCGTCATCTCGCCGCCACGGGATCACCGGTCGTCGCGGTGGACGCCGACATCAACCAGCACCTGGGGGCCGCGCTCGGCCTCGACGAGGCCGAGGCCTCCAGGCTGCCCGCCATGGGCATGCGGCTGCCGCTGATCAAGGACTATCTGCGGGGTTCCAATCCGCGCATCGCGTCCACCGAGACGATGGTCAAGACGACACCGCCCGGTGAGGGGTCGCGGCTGCTGCGGGTGCGCGAGGACAATCCGGTGTACGACGCCTGCGCCCGGCCGGTGGAACTCGACGGCGGCGTCGTCCGTTTGATGGTCACCGGCCCGTTCACCGAGGCCGATTTGGGAGTGGCCTGCTACCACTCCAAGACCGGTGCAGTGGAGCTCTGCCTGAACCATCTCGTCGACGGCCGGAGCGAGTACGTCGTCGTCGATATGACGGCAGGCTCAGATTCCTTCGCGTCCGGCTTGTTCACCCGCTTCGACATCACGTTCCTCGTCGCCGAGCCGACCCGGAAGGGAGTCTCCGTCTATCGCCAGTACAAGGAGTACGCCCGCGACTTCGGGGTCATCCTGAAGGTCGTCGGCAACAAGGTGCAAGGCCAGGACGACATCGACTTCCTCCGCGCCGAAGTCGGTGACGACCTGCTGGTGACCGTCGGCCACTCGGACTGGGTGCGCGCCATGGAGAAGGGCCGCCCACCCCGGTTCGAGCACCTGGAGGACGCCAACCGGCGTGCCCTGCGCACCTTGCAGGGCGCCGCGGATGCCACGTACGAGCTGCGGGACTGGGAGCGCTACACCCGCCAGATGGTGCACTTCCACCTGAAGAACGCGAGCAATTGGGGCAACGAGAGGACCGGGGCGGACCTGGCGGCGCAGGTCGACCCCGGCTTCGTACTCGGCGAAGGGCTGGTGGCCACCGTCTGAGCGTCCGGCCGACCCGGGCGGGCCCCACCGCATGGGCGACCCGGCCCACCGGGACGGCCGCCACCGACCGAGCGGCGGGTCTGCGACCGGTTACCCCATGGGTGACCGGCCTGCGGGCACGGGCGCGCTACCGCGGGGGCAGTCATGCCCGCGAGGAACGGGCACTACGGCCAGGAACGGGCACTACGGCTTGGCTGCCGGCGCCCCGGGGACGCCCTTCGGGGCCGGAGCGGGGCGGGCCGAGAGGAAGGATGTCCAGCCCTGCTTCGGGGCCTCGCCGACCTTGAGGCCACGGAGCTTCTCCAGCGTGACCGGATCCTGGGCGTCGAGCCAGTCCGCCAACTGGCGGAAGGAAACACAGCGGACGTCGGATTTGGTGCAGACACGCTCGATGACCTCGTCGACGGCACGCATGTAGTTGCCGCCGTTCCAGGATTCGAAGTGGTTGCCGATGATCAGCGGCGCGCGGTTGCCGCCGTAGGCGCGGTCGAAGCCCTTGAGCAGGCTGTCACGCATCTGGTCGCCCCAGTACACCTGCTTGTCCGGGTCGCCCTGGGTCGCGGTACCCGACTGGTTGACCATGAAGTTGTAGTCCATGGTGAGCTGCTCGTAGGGGTGCCCGATGAAGGGCACGAGCTGCATCGACAGGTCCCAAAGGCCCTCCCTTCTCTTGGGCCAGACCTGATCGTTGACGCCACTGGTGTCATAGCGGAAGCCCAGTTGGGAAGCCGCCTTCATGAAGTTCTTCTGGCCCTCCAGGCAGGGGGTGCGAGCGCCGATGAGCTCCTTGTCATAGTCGAAGGGCAGTGGAGGAGCCTTCGTCATGCCCGTGTTGGTCTTCCACGACTTGACGAACGACTTCGCCTGGCCGATCTCGCTCTTCCACTGCGCGACCGACCACTCGCCGACCCCGCCTTCGCTGCCGCAGAAGTGGCCATTGAAGTGCGTGCCGATCTCGTTGCCCTCCAGCCACGCGCCGCGCAGCTGCTTGGCGGTCTCCTTGATGCCCTGCTCGTCGTTGAAGCCGATGTCTGAACTGCCTGGTGAGTGCTCCGGCGGCTCGTACAGATAGCGCTTGTCCTCCGGCAGCATGTACACGCCGCTCAGGAAGTACGTCATCGTCGCGTTGTTGGCCTTGGCGACCTTCCGGAAGTGCGAAAAGAGTTTCTGACTGTCCTCGCCGGCGCCGTCCCAGGAGAAAACCACGAACTGCGGGGGCTTCTGACCGGGCTTCAGCCGCTCCGGCCTGGGCAGATACGGCTGCGCACCGGTGTAGGCGGTGGAGCCGTCGCCGATCAGGCGGGCCACACGGTTGGGCGCCGGGGCCCCGGCCGCCTTCTTCGCACCATGCGCGCCTTCCTGGGAACCGGTGGTATCGCTCGCACAACCGGCGAGCGCCGTGGAGCAGGCCGCGACGAGTGCGACGCCCGCGGCAATCCTCTGGGTGGCGGCCATCTCCGCCCACCTTCTTCCTTCAGTCAGGGCAACGCTGATTAGGGCGATCTGGGGTGACGTACAGCGAAATGCCGATAGCGCCGCCAAGGTCGCACGAGGCCGAGACTGAATAAATACGACAAGCCGATAAAAAGCTTGGATCACCCGGAAGAGTGATTTATTGCATCATTTGCTACCAAATTGAGCGGGAAATCTTTACTCTGCATTACGATCCGTTTACCGAACGTTGAAAATCCCGCCGCTGCACGCCGTGACCCACGGCCGCGATCCGCCCCCGTCCTCCCTGGACGGGGACCACCTATTCCGCGACCGCGCTGCCCCGGAGGAGACGGGAATGTCTGCTTGCGTCCCCACCCGCCCCCAAGTGCTCGACCCCGCTCGCGCAGCGGGGAACCCCATCGCCGAATCGACTCGGCCTAAGCGCATCCACCAGCCCCACAGCCCCCCACCGGTTCCGCCCCACCGATTCCAGATGACGAGCGCCGATCTGTCCGCCTCGATCGCCGTCTTCCTGATCGCCCTGCCCCTGTCCCTCGGCATCGCCCTCGCCACCGGCGCGCCACTCCAGGCGGGCCTCGTCGCCGCCGCTGTGGGCGGACTGGTCGCGGGACGGCTCGGCGGCTCAGCACTCCAGGTGAGCGGGCCCGCCGCCGGGCTCACGGTCGTCACCGCAGAGCTCATCCACCGCTATGGATGGCGTACGACCTGCGCCATCACCGCCCTCGCCGGACTCACCCAACTGGGCCTGGGCTGCCTGCGCGTGGCCCGTACGGCGCTGGCTGTGAGCCCCGCCGTCGTGCACGGCATGCTCGCCGGCATCGGCGTGACCATCGCCGTCGCCCAGCTGCACATCGTGCTGGGCGGCACCCCGCAGAGCTCCGTCCTGAACAACCTCCGTGCGCTGCCCGACCAGTTGACACACGTCCACCCGGCGGCGGTGTCGATGAGCGTGCTGACGCTGGCCCTCCTGCTCGCCTGGCCACGCCTTCCCGGACGAGCCGGGCAGGTACTGCGCACAGTCCCGGCCGCACTCGTCGCCGTCACCGGGGCCACCTTGACCGCCTCGCTCGCCGGGCTGACCCTGTCCAAGGTCGACCTGCCGTCCTGGAGCAGCCATGCCCTGGCCGGGCTGCCCGAGGGGCCGGTGCTCGGAATCGTCGCCGCCGTCCTCACCGTCACGCTCGTGTGCAGTGTTCAGTCATTGCTCGGCGCCGTGGCTGTGGACAAGCTGGTGGCGAGACGACCCGAGTCGCAGCCGCAGGTGGGCCGTTCCGACCTGGATCGGGAGCTGCTCGGACAGGGCGCGGCCAACGTCGTCTCCGGCGCCCTCGGTGGGCTGCCCGTCGCCGGGGTCGCGGTCCGTAGTTCCGCGAATGTGCAAGCCGGTGCTGTGAGCCGGAACTCCACGATGTTGCACGGCGTTTTCGTAGTAGTTGCCGCGCTGCTGATGGTCCCGATCCTGGAGCTGATCCCCCTCGCATCGCTCGCCGCCCTGGTGATGGCCGTCGGCATCCAGATGGTGTCCCTGCACCACATCCGCACGGTCACCCGCCACCGCGAGGTGCTGGTGTACGCCGTCACCACGATCGGCGTCGTATTCCTCGGCGTCCTCGAGGGAGTGGCGCTGGGGGTCTCCGTGGCCGTCGCCGTCGCCCTGCACCGCCTCGCCCGCACCCACATCACGCACGAAGAGAGAGGAGGAGTCCATCACGTACATGTACGAGGGCAGTTGACGTTCCTCGCGGTGCCTCGGCTCAGCCGTGCCCTGCACCAGGTGCCTCAAGGGGCCGATGTCGTCGTGGAATTGGACGGTTCATTCATGGACCACGCGGCGTTCGAGTCCCTGCACGACTGGCAGAAATCGCACTTCGCGCAGGGCGGCGCGGTCGAACTGACCGGGCGGGACCACACCCGTATCGCCGAGCCCACAAGCGCCTCCCATTGCCGCTGCCGACCCTGGACGCCTTGGCGCAACCACTACTGCGAGCCGTCCGCGAGCCCGCAGGCCACATCCCCGAGCGACCTGTCGGACGGGGAAGACGGTCCGGGCGGGGCCGACGTGGCAGTCGGCTCCTCCGAAGGAAGCGAGCCGAGCACACAGAGTGCGCCGAGCGGGCAGAGTGGTCAGAGCGGGCATCAACTGGCGCGCGGCATCAGCGCGTTCCAGCGCAACACCGCACCCCTGGTGCGGGGTGAGCTGGCGCGGCTGGCGCGGGAAGGACAGCGGCCGCAGCAGCTGTTCCTGACCTGCGCCGACTCACGGCTCGTCACGTCGATGATCACCTCCAGTGGTCCGGGTGACCTCTTCGTCGTACGCAATGTCGGCAACCTCGTGCCGAGGCCCGGGGAGGAGAGCGGAGACGACTCGGTGGCCGCGGCGATCGAGTACGCGGTGGACGTGCTGCATGTTCGGTCCATCACGGTGTGCGGGCACTCCGGGTGCGGGGCGATGCAGGCCCTGTTGAACGCGGAGCACGGCGAGGCGCAGACGCCGCTCAAGCGGTGGCTGCGACACGGGCTGCCGAGCCTGGAGCGGATGGCCGCCAAGGATCAACCGTGGGCCCGGCTCGCCGGACGGGCGCCGGCCGATGCGGTGGAGCAACTGTGTCTGACCAACGTGGTGCAGCAGTTGGAGCATCTGCGAGCGCATGAATCCGTGGCGCGGGCCATGCGGGAGAGCGAGCTCGAACTGCACGGGATGTACTTCCACGTCGGCGAGGCGCAGGCGTATCTGCTGGTCGACCGCGACGGCACCGAGCTGTTCGATCACGTGGGAGCGACGGAGGATCTGCGCCATCCCGCGTGAACTCGTCCGCCGTCCCGGGTGACCTGGGCGTGGTGCGCGGCCCCGGTCGGCGGGGCCGCGCACCACGTACCGGTTACCGTCGCCTGGCGGATGAGAGGGCGGCCGGCGCTACCTCGCCGGGGTGGGTGCCCTTCACCGGCACACAGGACTTGATGCTGCCCTTCACCCCGTAGAAGGCCATGGCCCGCATCTCGGGGTTGCCGGTCGTGAGGAACGGGACGTTCTCGAGGGCCAGGGTGCCACCGGAATGGAGTGTGACCGTCCAGGGACGGTGCGCCGCGAGAGCGCGGGCCACAGGATCCGGCTTCTCGAGGGCCTTCCGCGTCCTTCCGCACCCTGATTTCCCTTGGTCTGCTCGGGCGCGACGTCGAAGTGCCCCGGGATGGACTCGCCGCGCGGCTGCCGGCAAAAGTGACCGGCGTCGAGGTTCTGGGATGTCGACGTGGATCCCGTCCGCGCGGAGCCGCTCGACGAGTTCGCGCTGGGCTTCGGACTCCATGGTCAGATCCTTGACCTGACTTACAGTTTGGCCGACGGTGATCAGCTCCAGAAGGGCCCGTTCGCCCTCCGGAAGCCGGTCGAGTGCCGCCAGTGCGCGTCGTCCCGGGCTCTCGGCGTCGAGCTTGCCCTCAAGGCGGGCGATGCCGTCGGCGTCGAGGAAGCGGCGGCCCGATATCCGCTGATCGCGGAGGGCATCGCGGGCGACCCGACGGCGCTCGGAGGAGACGACGTTGCGGGCGATGCCGTACAGCCAGGCGGTTTCGCTGCCGCGGCCCGGGCGGTAGGTGTGAGCGGTGTCCAGGACCGCGAGGAAGATCTCGGCGGTCAGGCCGGCGGCGGTGTGGGGGTCGTCGACACGCCGGGCCACGAAACGTGTCACCGCGTCGACATGGCACCGGTAGAACTGTTCGAAGAGCTGTGGATCACGTGCCACGGCGAGGGGATCGCCCCGTATCCGTTCCGCTCGGTGTCTCCTTCGCTTCGGCACTTCGCCTGTACTTGGGCCGAGCCGAGGGAAGCGTTACGAGTGAACCCGAGCACTGGTCCGTACGTGGCCTGGAGTGCGTAGTCCTGAAGGGCCCCGACCCCCTCAGCGGCCGCGAAAGGTCTAAACCAATCAGGGATCGGCCCTTGTCAGCGAGCCCCCGGGTCTGATGAGCTGTGGCCTGGGACACAACGGACACCCTGGGAAAGGGAGATGTCGTGAGCAACGAAAGCCTGGCCAACCTGTTGCGCGAAGAGCGCAGGTTCGCGCCACCCGCCGACCTGGCCGCGAACGCCAACGTCACCGCGGAGGCGTATGAACAGGCCAAGGCTGACAGGCTCGGCTTCTGGGCCGAGCAGGCCCGCCGGCTGACCTGGGCCACCGAGCCGACCGAAATCCTGGACTGGTCGAACCCTCCGTTCGCGAAGTGGTTCGCCGACGGGAAGCTGAATGTCGCGTACAACTGCGTGGATCGGCATGTGGAGGCGGGGCACGGTGACCGCATCGCCATCCACTTCGAGGGTGAGCCGGGGGACAGCCGGGCCATCACCTACGCGGAGCTCAAGGACGAGGTGTCGAAGGCCGCCAACGCCCTGATCGAGCTGGGCGTCGAGCAGGGCGACCGGGTCGCCGTGTATCTGCCGATGATCCCCGAGGCGGTCGTCGCGATGCTGGCCTGCGCCAGGATCGGCGCCGCGCACTCGGTCGTCTTCGGCGGGTTCTCCGCGGACGCCATCGCGACCCGCATCCAGGACGCCGACGCCAAACTGGTCATCACCTCCGACGGCGGTTACCGGCGCGGTAAGCCGACCGCGCTCAAGCCCGCCGTCGACGACGCGGTGCGCCGGGTCGACGGGGTCGACAAGGTCCTGGTGGTGCGGCGTACCGGGCAGGAGGTCGACTGGACCGAGGGCCGCGACGTGTGGTGGCACGAGATCGTCGAACGGCAGTCCGCCGAGCACACGCCGGAGGCGTTCGACGCGGAGCAGCCACTGTTCATCCTCTACACCTCCGGGACCACCGGGAAGCCGAAGGGCATCCTGCACACCTCGGGCGGCTACCTCACGCAGACCTCGTACACCCACCACGCCGTCTTCGACCTCAAGCCGGAGACCGACGTGTACTGGTGCACGGCCGACATCGGGTGGGTCACCGGGCACTCGTACATCACGTACGGGCCGCTTTCGAACGGTGCGACGCAGGTGATGTACGAGGGCACGCCGGACACCCCGCACCAGGGGCGGTTCTGGGAGATCGTGCAGAAGTACGGGGTGACGATTCTTTACACGGCGCCCACGGCCATTCGTACGTTCATGAAGTGGGGGGACGACATCCCCGCGAAGTTCGATCTGTCGTCGCTGCGGGTGCTGGGGTCCGTCGGTGAGCCGATCAATCCCGAGGCGTGGATCTGGTACCGCAAGCACATCGGGGCCGACCGGACGCCGATCGTGGACACCTGGTGGCAGACCGAGACCGGGGCAATGATGATCTCGCCGCTGCCGGGGGTCACCGAGGCCAAGCCGGGGTCGGCGCAGCGGCCGTTGCCGGGGATCGCGGCGACGGTTGTGGATGATGAGGCGAGGGAGGTTCCCAACGGGGGTGGTGGGTACCTCGTGCTCACCGAGCCGTGGCCCTCGATGCTGCGGACCATCTGGGGGGACGATCAGCGGTTCCTCGACACGTACTGGTCGCGGTTCGAGGGGAAGTACTTCGCCGGGGACGGGGCCAAGAAGGACGAGGACGGGGACATCTGGCTTCTCGGGCGGGTCGATGACGTGATGCTCGTGTCCGGGCACAACATCTCGACGACGGAGGTGGAGTCGGCGCTCGTGTCGCATCCGGCGGTGGCCGAGGCGGCGGTGGTCGGGGCGGCGGACGAGACGACCGGGCAGGCGATTGTCGCGTTCGTGATCCTGCGAGGGACGGCTTCCGCCGAGGACGAGGGGCTGGTGGCCGAGCTGCGCAATCACGTGGGGACGACGCTTGGGCCGATCGCCAAGCCGAAGCGGGTGTTGCCGGTGGCGGAGCTGCCGAAGACTCGGTCCGGGAAGATCATGCGCCGTCTGCTGCGGGATGTCGCGGAGAACCGGGAGCTCGGTGACGTCACCACGCTGACGGACTCGACGGTGATGGATCTGATCCAGGCGAAGCTGCCGGCGGCGCCTAGCGAGGACTGAGGGTTTTCCCCGCCCACCCGCCCCTTTTCAGGTGTGGGGGCACCGCGTGCCCC